>CALWLO010000019.1 GCA_944381545.1 uncultured Acetatifactor sp.
GGGGGAGCGGATGGGAGCATGCCTGATAAAAGCCTGGAAGCTGGCGGCGTTCATTTTCTGCGGGGCTCTGGCAGCGGTGCTGTGGAACTGCGGCCCCGTGGTAGGAGTCAGAATGTCTATAGGAGGGATGGTGACCTATTTTCAGGCGGATAGGGTGTACTGGATCTTCCCATTTGTCTGGATGCTGGTGCTGGGATATACGCTGGAAGGGATCTGGCAGATGGGAGGCATGGGAAGAGGACGCAGCAGAAGGCTGATGCTTTTTGCGGCAGGGAGCTGCAGCGCAGTATTGGTTGCCGCCCAGGGATTGCAGATCCTGCGGGACAGTACCCTGAATAAGAATATCCGGCTGATGCTGTCGGAGGATTATCAACAGGTGACATGGGAAAGCATCTATATGGAGGAGGTGTTTGCCCGGATTGATGAGGTCATCGGAGAGGATAAGGACAGCTGCAGCGTGGTGAGCCTGGGGATTTACCCTTCAGTGGCGCTGTATCATGGTTATACCTGTGCGGACGGGTATTCCAACAATTACGATCTGGCCTATAAGCATCTGTTTCGGCAGATCATGGCGGCAGAGCTGGAAGAAAACGAGGAGGTCAGAAGCTATTTTGACGACTGGGGCAACCGGCTGTATCTGGCAGGCGCACCTTACGGGATAAACGGCATGGTGGGTAAGGGTCAGAGCGGCTATACGGAGCTGGACTCTGATCTGGATGCCATGTACGCCCTGAATATCCGTTACCGTCTGGCGGCAGCTCCGGTGGAACTAAGCAGCGCCAGTCAGGAAAGTACCTCTCTGCGTCTGGAGCTTGCAGAGGGCAGCCCTTTTTCCAGTGATACCAGCTATTATGAGGTGTGGGTGTACCGGCTGACGCAGTAGATGCGTCAGCACAGAACCATATGCATTCTTATGCAGGCATAAATGCGTATGCCCGGCGACATGTCAACTGTATGCAAAAAAAGCTTGACAAGGCACGTATACTGTGCTAATCTATCAAAGGTTAATAAACCATGCCGAAGACAGTAGGTCCCGAAAATAAAGCGGGATAAGCGAAAGCGCCTACCGAGGAGAGTGAGTTTTTATTGGAAACTTTGCCTCCCTGTCCGGGAGGCTTTTTTGATGATAAAACCTTCTTTCGGCAGCAAAATCTATAAGGAGGTAGAAAAATGGCAAAGGTCGAATTAAAACAGCCTATTGTAGAAGAGATTTCTGCAGGGATCAAGGATGCACAGTCCGTAGTCCTGGTTGACTACCGGGGACTGACTGTTGAACAGGATACCGAGCTGCGTAAGAATTTGCGTGAGGCAGGAGTTGTCTACAAGGTTTACAAGAACACCATGATGAACTTTGCGTTTAAGGGAACCGATTATGAAGGATTGACTCCTTACTTGAACGGCCCCAGCGCAATGGCTTACTCTACGACAGATGCTACCGCACCTGCGAGAGTGTTAGCTGAGTTTGCTAAGAAAGCTGACAAGCTGGAAATCAAGGCTGGTGTAGTTGAGGGTACCGTGTACGATGCAAAGGGGATGTCCGCTATCGCAAGCATCCCTTCCAGAGAAGTACTGATTTCCAGACTGCTGGGATCCATGCAGTCTCCTATCACCAACTTTGCTCGCGTGATGAACCAGCTGGCAGAAAAAGGCGGCGCATCCGCATGCAAGTCTGCTGCTCCCGCTGAAGAAGCAGCTGCAGAAGCACCGGCTGAAGCGGCTACTGCAGCTGCAGAGGAATAAGGAACCGGCGGCAGAGCCCGCAGGGATCCGATGGGTTCCCCTTACGGGAATTCCTAAAGAAACGTATCAATATCGTATAAGAAAATGGAGGAAATGAAAATGGCTAAGTTAACAGCTCAGGAATTAATCGACGCTATCAAAGAGTTAAGCGTATTAGAGTTAAATGATCTGGTAAAGGCATGTGAAGAGGAGTTCGGCGTATCTGCAGCAGCTGGCGTTGTTGTAGCAGCAGCTGGCCCTGCAGCAGAGGTTGAGGAGAAGACCGAGTTCGATGTAGAGCTGACCGAGGTTGGCGCAGAGAAGGTTAAGGTTATCAAGGTGGTTCGTGAGGTTACCGGTCTGGGCCTGAAGGAAGCTAAGGATCTGGTAGACGGCGCACCCAAGGTTCTGAAGGAAGGCGCTTCTAAGGAAGATGCAGAGGAAATCAAGAAGAAGCTGGAAGAGGTTGGCGCAAAGGCTACCTTGAAGTAAGTTCTGTCTTTCCTGCGGACTCGTCTGTTGCAGACGAGTCCGTTTGCATTTCCCAACAGTTCAGCCCGCTGCATTCATAAAAGCGTCTGCTTCGCATCCTGCGCCGCCAGGGCGGCTCGCCTTTTATTTCATTTGAGGGCGCTCCGCTCATAAGAGAATAAACACTGTGCATCGTGTGCAAGCACCCATGCCCAGTGCTCATCCTCTTATGGCTGAACTGTTGCCTTATTGTTCTAATTGTGTAAAAATTATCTAATAATCTGCTTGACTCCCAGGAATGTTTGTGTTAATATGTATGGTGCACTATTGTGGTGTGTTATGCTTATTTTAGCGTTGATTGCATGAATTACAAGCGACAAATAAGCGAAATCAAAAAGAACGGGGTGAAATGTCAATGGAAAAAAACAGAATACGTCCTATTGCCAACAGCAAGAATATGCGTATGAGTTATTCGAGACAAAAAGAGGTTTTAGAGATGCCCAACCTGATCGAAGTCCAGAAGGACTCCTATCAGTGGTTTTTAGACGAAGGCTTGAAGGAGGTCTTTGACGATATCTCTCCCATCGCCGACTACAGCGGTTCCCTTAGTCTGGAGTTCGTGGACTTTGAACTGTGTGAGGATGACGTAAAATATTCTATTGAGGAATGCAAGGAGAGAGATGCTACTTACGCAGCGCCGCTGAAGGTAAAAGTACGCCTCTATAATAAGGAGAAGGAGGAGATCAGCGAGCATGAAATTTTCATGGGCGATCTGCCTCTGATGACTGCTACCGGAACTTTCGTGATCAATGGTGCAGAGCGCGTAATTGTCAGCCAGTTGGTGCGTTCTCCCGGTATTTATTATGGTATTAGTCATGATAAGATTGGCAAGAGACTGTTTTCCTGTACCGTAATTCCCAACCGCGGTGCGTGGCTGGAGTATGAAACGGATTCCAATGACGTGTTCTATGTGCGTGTGGACCGTACCCGTAAGGTGCCCATCACTGTTCTGATCCGTGCATTGGGGATTGGCACCAATGACGAGATCAGGGAAGTATTTGGCGATGAACCCAAGATCGAGGCAAGCTTTGCCAAGGACACTGCTGAAAATTATCAGGAGGGTCTGTTAGAGCTGTACAAAAAGATTCGTCCCGGCGAGCCCTTAAGCGTGGAAAGCGCTGAAAGCTTGATAAAAGCAATGTTCTTTGACCCCCGTAGATATGATTTGGCGAAAGTCGGAAGATATAAATTTAATAAGAAGCTGGCTCTGAGAAATCGTATCAGACACCAGATTCTGGCTGCTGATGCCGTTGATCCTTCCACCGGTGAGGTAGTAGCCGCTGCAGGCGCAAAGGTGACTGCAGAGATTGCAGATGAGATCCAGAATGCAGCGATCCCCTTTGTCTATATACAGACGGAGGAGCGCAATGTCAAGGTTCTTTCCAATATGATGGTGGATATCACCAGTTTTATAGATTGTAACCCCAGGGAACTGGGAGTGAGCGAGATGGTATATTATTCTGTACTGGCTCTGATTATTGAGGAATTCGGAGAGGATCCGGAAAAGCTGGCAGAGGCAATCCGCAAGAACATCCATGAGCTGATTCCGAAACATATTACGAAGGAAGATATTCTGGCTTCCATTAACTATAACATGCATCTGGAGTATGGCCTGGGCAATGATGACGATATCGACCATTTGGGCAACAGGCGTATCCGTGCGGTGGGTGAGCTGCTGCAGAACCAGTACCGTATCGGTCTTTCCAGAATGGAGCGTGTGGTGCGCGAGCGTATGACCACCCACGATGCAGAGGATATTTCTCCCCAGAGCCTGATCAATATCAAACCGGTGACTGCAGCGGTGAAGGAATTCTTCGGATCCTCCCAGCTGTCCCAGTTTATGGATCAGAATAACCCCTTAGGCGAGTTGACTCACAAGAGACGTCTGTCGGCACTGGGCCCCGGTGGTCTGTCCAGAGACCGTGCCGGGTTCGAGGTGCGTGATGTGCATTATTCCCATTACGGCAGAATGTGCCCCATCGAGACGCCGGAAGGTCCGAATATCGGTCTGATCAACTCTCTGGCAAGCTATGCCCGTATTAACGAATACGGTTTTGTGGAGGCACCTTATCGTAAGATTGACAAAACGGATCCGGCCAATCCCCGCGTGACCGAGGAAGTGGTTTATATGACGGCGGATGAAGAGGATAATTATCATGTGGCGCAGGCAAATGAGCAGCTGGATGAGGAGGGACATTTTGTCCGCAACAGCGTATCCGGCCGTTATCGTGAGGAGACCCAGGAGTATCCCAAGGCCATGTTTGATTACATGGACGTATCTCCCCGGATGGTATTCTCCGTGGCTACTGCATTGATTCCCTTCCTGGAGAATGATGATGCGAATCGTGCGCTGATGGGTTCCAATATGCAGCGTCAGGCTGTGCCCCTGCTGCTTACCGAGGCCCCTGTGGTAGGTACCGGTATTGAGCAGAAGGCGGCGGTGGACTCCGGCGTCTGTGTGGTAGTGCCCAAGGCGGGGACGGTGGATTATGTATCCTCCAACCTGATCAAGATCACCTATGATGACGGAGAGAAGGCAGAGTTCCGCCTGACCAAGTTTTCCCGCAGCAACCAATCCAACTGCTATAACCAGAAGCCCATTGTCTTTAAGGGCGACCATGTGGCGGCAGGACAGGTAATCGCTGATGGCCCTTCTACCGATGAAGGAGAGCTGGCTCTGGGTAAGAACCCGCTGATTGGCTTCATGACATGGGAGGGCTATAACTACGAGGATGCGGTGCTTCTGAGTGAGAGACTGGTGATGGAGGATGTTTATACCTCCGTTCATATTGAGGAATATGAGGCAGAGGCCCGGGACACCAAGCTAGGGCCTGAGGAAATCACCCGGGACGTACCCGGTGTGGGTGACGATGCCTTGAAGGATCTGGATGACCGGGGGATTATCCGTATCGGCGCTGAGGTTCGCGCCGGTGATATTCTGGTGGGTAAGGTAACGCCCAAGGGAGAAACGGAGCTGACCGCAGAGGAGAGGCTGCTGAGAGCGATCTTTGGTGAAAAGGCAAGAGAGGTAAGAGATACCTCGCTTAAGGTGCCCCATGGTGAGTATGGCATTGTGGTAGACGCCAAGGTATTTACCAGAGAGAACAGTGATGAACTGTCTCCCGGTGTGAATATGGCAGTACGTATTTATATTGCCCAGAAGAGAAAGATCTCCGTAGGGGATAAAATGGCGGGCCGTCATGGTAACAAGGGTGTGGTTTCCCGGGTGCTGCCTGTGGAAGATATGCCTTATCTGCCCAATGGCCGGCCTCTGGATATTGTGCTGAATCCTCTGGGCGTGCCCTCCCGTATGAACATTGGACAGGTACTGGAGATCCATCTGTCCCTGGCGGCAAAGGCTTTGGGCTTTAATGTGGCGACTCCCGTATTCGACGGTGCAAAAGAACAGGATATCATGGATACCCTGGATCTGGCCAACGATTATGCAAATCTGCCTTTTGACAAGGCGGAGGCAAAGCAGTGGAAGGCCGAGGGCAGAGAGACCACCGCAGACGGCGGCAAGGCATGGGAGGGCGAGACCTTTGAAAGTCTCCACGGTGAAGAGCTGCTGCCGGAGGTAATGCAGTATCTGTCTGAGAACAGAGCACACAGAGAAGTATGGAAAGGAGTACCCATTTCCCGTGACGGTAAGGTGCGCCTGCGTGACGGACGTACCGGCGAGTATTTTGACAGCCCGGTAACCATCGGCCACATGCATTACTTAAAGCTTCATCATCTGGTAGATGATAAGATCCATGCCCGTTCCACCGGTCCGTACTCCTTGGTTACCCAGCAGCCGCTGGGCGGCAAGGCGCAGTTCGGCGGACAGCGTTTCGGTGAGATGGAGGTCTGGGCGCTGGAGGCATATGGCGCTTCCTATACGCTGCAGGAGATTCTGACTGTGAAGTCCGATGATGTGGTAGGCCGCGTAAAGACCTATGAAGCCATCATCAAGGGGGACAATATCCCTGAACCGAGCATTCCGGAATCCTTTAAGGTACTGTTAAAGGAGCTGCAGGCGCTGGGACTGGATGTAAGGGTGCTGCGGGATGACAACACAGAGGTGGAGATCGCAGAGACCATTGATTACAATGAGACCGATTATCGCTATGAGATGGAAGGCGATCGCAAGTATGACGACTATGATAGCAATTCTCTGGGCGAGATGGGATATCAGGCACAGGAATTCGACGATGAAAGCGGCGAACTGATAAGTGCGGATGAAGATTTTGGCGACGAAGATTTCTCCGATGAAGGTTATGACGATGTAGAAGAAGAATTCTAACGAGTGAAAAGACTGAAACAGTGGAAGGGAGTGCCATAAATGTCAGAAACAAAAAATGAAACCTATCAGCCTATGACATTTGATGCCATTAAGATCGGGTTAGCCTCTCCGGATAAGATCCGGGAGTGGTCCCGAGGCGAAGTACTGAAGCCGGAAACCATTAATTACAGAACCTTAAAGCCGGAGCGCGACGGACTGTTCTGTGAAAAGATTTTCGGCCCCAGCAAGGACTGGGAATGTCATTGCGGCAAATATAAGAAGATCAGATATAAGGGTGTTGTCTGTGACCGCTGCGGCGTGGAAGTAACCAAGGCCAGCGTGCGCAGAGAACGTATGGGGCATATTGAACTTGCCGCTCCTGTTTCCCATATTTGGTATTTCAAGGGTATCCCCAGCCGTATGGGTCTGATCCTGGATCTGTCCCCCAGAGTGCTGGAGAAGGTACTGTATTTTGCGTCCTATATTGTATTGGATGCAGGGGAGACCAGTCTGGAGTATAAGCAGGTGCTGTCAGAGAGAGAGTATCAGGATGCAAGAGAGACCTTCGGCAATAAGTTCCGAGTAGGTATGGGCGCTGAGGCGATCAAAGAGCTTCTGCAGGCCATTGATCTGGAGGCGGAATCCGCAGAGTTAAAGAGCGGCCTGAAGGAATCTACCGGTCAGAAGCGCGCCCGTATTATCAAGAGGCTGGAAGTGGTAGAAGCTTTCCGGGAATCCGGCAATAAGCCGGAATGGATGGTTATGGATACCATTCCTGTGATTCCTCCTGATCTGCGTCCCATGGTACAGCTGGATGGCGGACGTTTCGCCACATCCGACTTAAACGATCTTTACAGAAGGATCATCAACAGAAACAATCGTCTGAAGAGACTGCTGGAGTTGGGTGCTCCGGATATCATTGTGCGTAATGAAAAGCGTATGCTGCAGGAGGCTGTGGATGCGCTGATTGATAACGGAAGAAGAGGACGCCCCGTTACCGGCCCCGGCAACAGAGCGCTGAAATCCCTGTCCGATATGTTAAAGGGTAAGGGCGGACGTTTCCGTCAGAATTTGTTAGGTAAGCGTGTGGACTACTCCGGCCGTTCTGTTATTGTGGTAGGCCCTGAACTGAAGATTTATCAGTGCGGTCTGCCCAAGGAGATGGCGATCGAACTGTTTAAGCCCTTTGTGATGAAGGAGCTGGTATCTAAGGGCATCAGCCAGAATATTAAAAACGCCAAAAAGCTGGTGGAGAGAATGGACACCCAGGTGTTTGACGTGCTGGAAGAGGTGATCAAGGAGCATCCGGTGATGCTGAACCGTGCACCTACTCTGCACAGGCTGGGCATCCAGGCGTTTGAACCCATCCTGGTAGAGGGTAAGGCCATCAAGCTGCATCCCCTGGTATGTACCGCATTCAATGCGGACTTTGACGGTGACCAGATGGCGGTGCATCTGCCCTTGTCTGTGGAGGCACAGGCAGAGTGCCGGTTCCTCCTGCTGTCCCCGAATAACCTGTTAAAGCCCTCCGATGGCGGCCCCGTGGCAGTTCCTTCCCAGGATATGGTGCTGGGTATCTATTATCTGACCCAGGAGAGGCCGGGTGCATTGGGTGAAGGCAAATATTTTAAGAGTGTCAATGAAGCAATACTGGCATATGAAAACCAGATCATTACCCTGCATTCCTGCATCAGGGTGAGAGTGAGTAAGACCACTGCAGAGGGAGAGACAGTAAGCGGCAACGTGGAGTCCACTTTGGGACGCTTCCTGTTCAATGAAATCCTGCCCCAGGATCTTGGCTTTGTAGACAGAAATGATCCGGAGAGCCTGCTGAAGCTGGAAGTGGATTTTCATGTGGGAAAGAAACAGCTGAAACAGATTCTGGAGAAGGTTATCAATACCCATGGCGCTTCCCGTACCGCAGAGGTGTTGGATGACGTAAAGGCCATCGGTTATAAGTATTCTACCAGAGCGGCAATGACCGTATCCATCTCCGATATGACTGTGCCTGCACAGAAAGCGGATATGCTGGCTGCAGCACAGGCTACGGTGGATAAGATTGCAGCTAATTACCGCAGAGGTCTGATCACCGAGGAGGAGAGATACCGTGCGGTGGTGGAAACCTGGAATGAGACGGATAAAGAGCTGACGGAGGTGCTGCTTGCAGGATTGGATAAGTATAACAACATCTTTATGATGGCAGACTCCGGTGCCAGAGGTTCCAATCAGCAGATCAAGCAGCTGGCCGGTATGCGCGGTCTGATGGCGGATACCACCGGCAGAACCATCGAGCTGCCCATTAAATCCAACTTCCGTGAAGGTCTGGATGTATTGGAGTACTTTATGTCCGCCCACGGCGCCCGGAAGGGTATGTCCGATACCGCACTGCGTACCGCAGACTCCGGTTATCTAACCCGCCGAATGGTAGACGTATCTCAGGAGCTGATCATCCGTGAGGTGGATTGTGCAGAGGGCAGGGACGAAATTCCCGGCAGTGTTGTGAAGGCCTTTATGGATGGCAAGGAAACCATCGAGAGTTTGAAAGACCGGATTACCGGAAGATATTCCTGTGAGGATATCTACGATAAGGACGGCAACATGATCGTGAAGCATAACCACATGATTACGCCCAGCCGTGCGGCTAAGATCCTGAGTGTGGGAGTGAACGAAAAGGGAGAGCCGGTGGAGGCGGTGAAGATCCGTACGATCCTGACCTGCCGTTCACACAACGGTATCTGTGCAAAGTGCTATGGAGCGAATATGGCTACCGGTGAAGCGGTACAGGTGGGTGAGGCTGTCGGCATTATTGCCGCTCAGTCCATCGGTGAGCCTGGTACCCAGCTGACGATGAGAACCTTCCACAGCGGCGGCGTAGCCGGTGATGATATTACGCAGGGTCTGCCCCGCGTAGAGGAGCTGTTTGAGGCAAGAAAGCCCAAGGGTCTGGCAATTATCGCAGAGTTTGGCGGCAAGGCAGAGATCCGGGATACCAAGAAGAAGCGTGAAGTCGTCATCACCAATGAGGAGACCGGTGAGAGCAAAGCCTACCTGATCCCTTATGGTTCCCGTATTAAGGTAGTGGACGAACAGGTGCTGGAGGCCGGTGACGAGCTGACAGAAGGCAGCGTAAATCCTCATGATCTGCTGAAAATCAAGGGGATTAAGGCCGTTCAGGATTATATGCTCCGCGAGGTACAGAGAGTGTACCGTCTGCAGGGTGTGGATATTGCAGATAAGCATATCGAAGTGATCGTGCGTCAGATGATGAAGAAGATCCGCATCGAAAATAACGGAGATGCGGAGTTCCTGCCCGGTACTCTGGTGGATGTGCTGGAATTTGAGGATATGAATGAAAAGTTGATTGCACAGGGCAAGGAGCCTGCAGAAGGCAGGCAGGTGCTGCTGGGTATCACCAAGGCAGCGCTGGCTACCAACTCCTTCCTGTCGGCAGCATCTTTCCAGGAGACTACCAAGGTATTGACTGAGGCGGCAATCAAGGGTAAGGTTGATCCCCTGATTGGTCTGAAGGAGAATGTTATCCTGGGTAAGCTGATTCCTGCCGGCACTGGTATGAAGCGGTATCGGAATACCATGCTGAGCACCGACTATATCCACAATATCTCTGTGAATGAGGAAGGCGAGGAAGTGATCAACCTTGACTTTGGCGACGACATGGCAGAGGAAGAAACGGAACTGGGGATTACAGTGGATGCAGAGGAAGAGGAGCTCTTAGAGACAGAGGAAGCGGAACTGGAAGAAGAAGCAGAGGATGAGTTTGTGCCTGCTGAGTAAAAGCAAAAAGGAAGGGTCAGACCCGGGAGCGGGTTTGGCCCTTATTTTTTGCCTTAAATTTTTTTGCGTAGCAGATTATTGGATCAGCAGAATGGAACCATCATCCTCATCCGGGATGTCGCCGTCGCTGATCACCTGCCAGGAAGTGATGCGGTAGAACGGATCTCCCGGATCCGTGGGATAGAGAATATCCAGTGTTACAGACAAGGACTGGAGATCTGATATGGGGATGACATAAGACTTCTGATAGCCTGCGGCAGCAAAATATTCTTCTTCATTCAGGCTGTCGGCATAGATGGCTGTCAGGGTATCGTCCATGTGGGCAATATCTGCCTGGGCCTGGTTACAGGCTGCGTAGTATGCGCTGGTTCTCTCCAACACCCGCTGGCTCAGCTTAGCATCCGCATTTGCGCTTACAATGGACAGAGTGGCAAAGGAGATCAGACATAGAACCACAAAGATCAGCAGGATGGAGGAAGATCCTACATGAATATGAAATTCCGGGCCGGTTTTTTTCTGAAAGCTCATGGTATTTTCCTTTCTGTCAGCTCATTTTACATGAGGAGTATACAGATCCACCTGCAGAGTATACAGCATGCTCTCCGGCTCCTCTGTTCTGCAGACGCCTATCTTGGCGGATATGGTGCTTCCGGGCTTGGGAAAGCCGCTGCAGGTAAGGGTAGTAAGATAACCATTCTGCTCAAGGGACAGACTGCTACCGTCATCAGACAGCCGGCTGGATGTCAGCAGGGTCTCCAGCGCCTGGAGATCACCGTCACAGCCCATAAAAGCTTCTGCCATATTCTGGGCATAATTCAAAGCCATATTGATATCCACGGTTTGCCGGGACAGGGTGTGTGCATTGACAAAGAGTCGGATACATACAGTACTGGCCAGAGCAAAAAACAATAAAGCTATAATGAGTTCCATCAAAAAGAGTGATGATTTGGAATGCTTCAAAGGGGCATCCTCCTTTCCGGTAATCTTCCTAAATCCTCTTATTGGCTGCGGAGCGAAATATACAATTCCTTTTCAGAATCGTCCTCCAGCGTCAGTGTGATATGCAGCAGATGATCCCCGGCCATCTCCAGATCCCAGGCATTCAGGGCCAGAATTTCCTGACCGGCAGAGAGCGGATTGGGGCCGATGTCACTTCCCTGGCGCATGAATAGTTCCCTTAACTGTCCTTCGTAGAGATAGAGGTAGGTTGCATAGACGGTGTCATTGATTTCCCGGGTCAGAACCAGCGCAGAGGTATCCTCCAGCCGTCCTATGGAAATGCTGTCATAGAGATCATTCTGGCGCACCTTCTCCGTCAGATAGGAATAGGCGGTACGGGCTGTATAATTCTCATCCATATAGCTGACTGTCTGCTTGTATACACTGGCTCCCAGAGTGACCAGAACCAGTGCGGAGAGCGTGAATACCACAAACAGCGCCAGGACAAACAGCACATCTACAATATGTTTTTTTTCCTGTTTAACATTCATAGAGACGAAACCTTTCTTTTACTTTCTGGGAAGCACCGTGGTTTCCGGCATCAGATTGGAACCAATGGGCTGGTAGTCCACCAGGAACATGGCTTCATCATAGGTTAGGCCATAGTGCTCTTTGAGATAATCCAGATTGGGCGGATACATCCCCTCCACGGCGTAGCATTGTGCAATACTGCGGGACAGGGCTGTCTCCAAGCTTTCCTGCTGCTTGGCAATGGTAGTTTCTCCGACGGAATGTATGCCTCGCAAAAAAAGGAGCAGGATGAAAATACCTGCCAGCAGGGGCAGCGAACTTATCAGGCGGGGCAGAAATCCCAGGGGGGCCGGTTCAAAACGATTCTTTCGCATAATTACCTCCATCTATCCGCCGCAGCGGGCATTTAATCTGACGCTAGCCGATACTGGACATGATACCCATCAGCGGCAGAATTACGGATAACAGGATCAGGCCTACAATGATGGAGAGGATAATGACCAGAGTTGGCTCCAGAACGGCAATAATAGACTGCATTCTTTCGTCCGTTTCTTTTTCATAGGCATCGGAGATCTTCTGCATGACCGTATCAATATTACCGCTGCGGAAACCGATTGCTACCATACGGGAATGGACATTATTAAAAATCCGGGAATCTACCAGAGCTTCGGACAGATTATCTCCCTTATGTAAACGTTCCTTGCAGCCCTGGATCTGTTCCTGCATTCGGGGGTTATCCACAAGCTCCGCCACCATATCCAGACTGGTGTAGGTGTCAATACCGCTGCGGAAGGTCATAGCCAGACCGCTGGCAAAACGTTGACAGGCATATTTCTCGAAAAATTCTCTGGTGGGCGGAAACCAGTTTAAAAAGCGGGAATTCAGCTTTTTCAGGGCAGGAATCCGGGTAAAGGCAAAATAAAGCGCCAGAATGACACAAATAATTCCCAGCATTACACCGGAATACCGGTTTAAGGTATTCCCCGTATTCATCAGGGAGGCAGCCAGTCCTGTCATATCGCTACCCAGCTCGGCAAATACCTGTCCGAAGATGGGAAGTACCTGAGTCATCAGTACATAAATGACCACAAACATCATGACAATCATAATGAGCGGGTAGGAAACAGCTTGCTTGATATTTTTGCGAATATTTTCTTCTTTCTCATAGTAGTCCGCCAGAGACTGCAGGCAGCTGTCCAGATTGCCGGATTTCTCACCTAAAGCGATAAGACGCAGGCAGTAATCCGGGAAAACGCCGGTGCTTTCCAGCGCTTCATGGAAGCTGGAGCCCTTCCTGCAGACATCCCAGATGGCCTGGATGATTTCTCTGCCCTGTTCATTTTTCATATCGCTGAGGAGGATATTCATACTCTCTGCCGGTGTGATACCAGCCTGAATCAGCATGGCAGTCTGGGAACAAAATGCGGTAACCTCAGCCTGAGTAAGTGTTTTCTTTGCTTTCATATGCGTTCTCCCTTTTATCTGATTCTAATAGATATATTTAACGGAATAGTTGCTGCCGTCGCCAATAAATTCTTTTAATTCCTCTTCGCTGCTGCTGGCGGCAAAGGTGGGATCCATCAGGCTCCAGTGGGCGCCGTCAAATTGCACGATGCCGTTGACCCATCCGATATCCTCAATATAAGTGCTGATCCAGGCGTGGTAGGCAGTGGAAGCATAACCTACCTCCAGGCGGGTGGGAATCTTCTGGCTGCGCAGCATACAGGTCATCAGCGCTGCATAGTCCAGGCAGATTCCCTTACCGCTGCTTAAGGTGCCGTCAATATCCGCAATATAGACGGACAGAGAGCCGCTGGTAATCTGGCTGGCCTTATCGTAATCATAGGAAATATTTTCAATAATATAATTGTAGACTAGGGACACGCAGTCCAAATCTGAGGCAGCTGTCTCGCATAACTCAGCAGCCAGGTCTACCGCATAGGTGTCAGCGGAGTAGCTGACATAGTAGCTGGGGTAGAGATAGGGGCTGAAAGGGTCTGCTATGGAAGCATCCAGCTCCACCTCGTAGCAGATACTGTATTCATTGTTCTGAATATTTTCACACACGGTAATGGTATAGCTCCCGTCCCCTGCCGTAAGAGGAAAGGCCTGAAATTCTGCTGTGTTCAGGTCATAGGTGCATTTATAGGAGCTGGGCCCGACAATCTGCAGCTTCACCTTGGGAGAAGTACCGGTATAGTTGGCCATTATGTAGCCCTGATCCAGATGGGATGCATCAATGGTGGTTACGTCATTGCCATAGGTAACTGTACCGGAAGCTTCAGGGACTGGACAATAGGGCGTATTGTCCCGCAGCGGTACAAAGGGCGTGGGTTCGGGTGTGGGTTTGGGCGTGGCTGTGGGCTTTGGTGTCTGCGTGGGAGCCGCTGTAGGAGCTGCCTGGCTTGCAGTCTCACGGCTACTGCTCTGGCTGTCGGATTCAGAACCGGCCTGCAGAGCTTCCGTCATATTGGATTCGCTCCGGGAGGTCTGGTCAGCAGAGGGAACAGACAGGGAAGTCGCATCGCCGCAGCCGGTAAGCAGCAGAGAACATATGCTATATGAAATTAACTTTTTTATAAACTTCTTTTTCATATAAGGAAATACGAAACCTTTCTGATAACCGGCTTTAATGGCTTGATACAAACTGGCCTTTTGTCCTTCCGTACCGGGAGTCAGCCCTGAAGCTTTCGGGCCAAACGGGTCTTGCCGGCGGCAATATAGCGTTTGACGGTACTGCGGCTTAATTTCATGGCATGGGCAATCTCTTCCAGCTTCATGCCATGATAATAGCGCATGACCAGAGCCTCACGCTGGAAGGAAGGCAGCTCATCCAAGGCCTGACGGAGATGCAGGAGCTCGCTGGCATGCAGGGCAAGGGCTTCAGGATCAGAATCCGGATGTTCTTCCCGCACAAATTTCAGCAGCTCCGGGCTCCCCCAATACGGATAGCGGGACTGCCTGCGCTGAAGGTCATAGCATACATGAAAGGAAATCCGGTTCAGCCATGCGATGAACATGGCGGGATCCTTAAGTCTGTCCATATTGCAGTAGGCGGCCAGATATACCTCCTGGAGAGCATCCTGCGCCAGATATTCGTCCTTTAAATAGCGCAGGGCATAAGAATATACTTTATGATAAGTAAGAGCATATAGCTCAGCAAAGGCTTCGGCGTCCTGCCGCCTTGAACGGACAACCAGCTCCGCCAGGTATTGATGATTCGGTTCCAGCATATGGATCTGTCCCTCCCCATATATGACCGGATACAAATTCACGGAAGCCTTTCTTCCCTTTATTATAAAAAGGAATAAGGCTTTTTTCAAGTTCTCCGGTGTATTTTGTTGATGATTTCAGAAAAAAGGAGTATACTCTATTATATGAAGGACATTTCACGGAAAGGAAAAGGATATTGAAGATGAAGGTTCTGGTAACGGGCGTGAAAGGGCAGCTGGGCTTCGATGTAGTGAATGAACTGGAGAAAAGAGGAATAGAAGCGATAGGCGTGGATATTCAGGAGATGGATATCACCGACAGGACAAGCGTGGAGCGGGTGATCCGCCAGGAGATGCCGGATGCCGTGATCCACTGCGCCGCTTATACGGCAGTGGATGCGGCGGAGGAGAATGAAGCGCTGTGCCGTAGGGTCAATGTAGATGGCACCCGCAATATTGCGGAGGTATGTAAGGCTTTGGACTGTAAGATGATCTATATCAGTACGGATTATGTGTTCAGCGGCGAAGGGGAGAAACCTTGGGAGCCGGAAGATGAGCGGAAACCCAAGAGTGTTTACGGACAGACCAAATATGAAGGGGAGCTGGCAGTGCAGGAGCTGCTGGAAAAGTATTTTATCGTGAGGATTGCCTGGGTGTTCGGCGTCAATGGGAAGAATTTTGTCAGAACCATGCTGAAGCTGGCTCAGACCCGTGATACGATTTCCGTAGTCAATGACCAGTTCGGCTCCCCCACTTATACCTATGATCTGGCCAGATTGCTGGTGGATATGGTACAGACGGATAAATACGGCATTTATCATGCTACCAATGAGGGGATCTGCTCCTGGTATGAATTTGCCTGCGCCATTTTTCGGGAAGCCGGTATCCCGATGACTGTGAAGCCGGTATCCACGGAAGAATACGGCGCTAAGGCCAGCCGCCCCGCCAACAGCCGCATGAGCAAGGAGAAGCTGACGGAAAACGGATTTCAGCGTCTGCCGGCATGGCAGGATGCGCTGAAAAGATATCTGGATATCCTCCTGGAGCGATAACTCTGACAGAATAGCAATGCGGTAAAACTTGAAAAAATTTGTTGACAAAGCATCCGTAAGTGGCTATACTAATAAAGCATGCGTACGGATGCTTTTTTTGCGAACAATAAGCAGAAACAAGGCCATGCGCAGGTAAAAAACACATTTAAGAAAGAGGTGAAACAGAATGCCAACATTTAACCAGTTAGTAAGAAAAGGTCGTCAGACTACAGTGAAGAAGTCTACCGCTCCTGCTCTGCAGAAGGGTTACAACTCCCTGCACAAGAAGGCAACGGATGCTTCCTCCCCTCAGAAGAGAGGTGTGTGCACTGCTGTTAAGACTGCAACCCCTAAAAAGCCTAACTCTGCTCTGAGAAAGATCGCCAGAGTACGTCTCTCCAATGGAATCGAGGTTACCAGCTACATTCCCGGCGAGGGTCACAATCTGCAGGAGCACAGCGTTGTCCTGATCAGAGGCGGAAGAGTGAAAGACTTACCCGGTACCAGATACCACATCATCCGCGGTACCCTGGATACTGCAGGTGTTGCGAACAGAAAGCAGGCTCGTTCCAAGTACGGCGCTAAGAGACCTAAAGATGCTAAAAAGTAAGTTTCTGCAGGATCGGAAGTAAGGTATCTTGGAAAAGAGGGTTTTCAGGAATCCTCAGATGCTGCACTGCAGCATCACGGACCACAACAACGAAACTAAGAAAAGTGTTGGAATTCTGGACTACAGATATACCGCACGAACACTTGGGGAAACACATGTGAGTACCGATGAATTAACGTATCAAATTTGTTAAGGAGGGAAGAACCGTGCCACGTAAAGGACATATTCAGAAAAGAGATGTATTGGCAGATCCTTTATACAATAATAAAGTGGTAACCAAGCTTATCAACAACATTATGTTAGATGGTAAGAGAGGCGTAGCACAGAAGATTGTATACGGCGCATTTGCCAAAGTAGAAGCAAAGTCTGGTAAGCCCGCTCTGGAGGTATTTGAAGAGGCAATGAACAACATCATGCCCTCTCTGGAGGTTAAGGCAAGACGTATCGGTGGTGCTACCTATCAGGTGCCTATCGAGGTGAGAGCTGACAGACGTCAGGCGTTGGGGCTGCGCTGGCTGACCATGTACTCCCGCAAGAGAGGCGAGAAGACCATGGAAGACAGACTGGCCAATGAGATCCTGGATGCAGCTAACAATACCGGCGCTGCTGTAAAGAGAAAAGAAGATGTACACAAGATGGCAGAGGCAAACAAGGCGTTTGCCCACTACCGTTTCTAAGGGCAGCATGACCGTCGGGCTGAGGCCTGATGCGAAACAGCGGGAGTCTTCCCCTGTTTCAAGCTGTGTTTTACCAAATAAAAATAGGAGGAAAAAATCTTGGCTGGAAGAGAATATCCCTTAGAGAGAACCAGAAATATTGGTATTATGGCTCATATCGATGCTGGTAAGACCACATTGACCGAGCGTATCCTGTATTATACTGGTGTGAACTACAAGATCGGTGATACTCATGAAGGTACTGCTACCATGGACTGGATGGAGCAGGAACAGGAAAGAGGTATTACCATCACTTCCGCTGCTACAACCTGCCACTGGACTCTGGAAAAAGAAACCAAGCCCTGTGAAGGTGCGTTGGAGCATCGTATCAACATCATTGATACTCCTGGCCACGTTGACTTTACTGTAGAAGTAGAGCGTTCCTTACGCGTACTGGATGGCGCTGTCGGTGTCTTCTGTGCAAAGGGCGGTGTTGAGCCTCAGTCCGAGAACGTATGGCGTCAGGCTGACACCTATAATGTACCCCGAATGGCATTCATCAATAAGATGGATATCCTGGGCGCTAATTTCTACGGCGCAGTAGATCAGATCAGAACCCGTCTGGGCAAGAATGCCATCGTGCTGCAGCTGCCCATCGGTAAGGAAGAGGATTTCAAGGGAATCATTGATCTGTTTGAGATGAAGGCCTATATCTACAACGACGATAAGGGTGATGATATCACTGTTACCGACGATCTGGGAGATATGAAGGATGATGCAGAGCTGTATCGCAGCGAGCTGATTGAAAAGATCTGTGAGCTGGATGACGATCTGATGATGATGTATCTGGAAGGTGAAGAGCCTTCTGCAGAGGAACTGAAGAAGGTGCTGCGTAGGGCAACCTGTGAGTGTACCGCAATTCCGGTATGCTGCGGTTCCGCATATCGTAATAAGGGCGTGCAGAAGCTGCTGGATGCGATTCTGGAGTATATGCCCGCACCTACCGATATCCCTGCTATCAAGGGAACGGATCTGGATGGCAATGAGGTGGAGAGACATTCTTCTGATGAAGAACCTTTTGCTGCTCTGGCATTCAAGATCATGGCTGACCCTTTCGTGGGTAAGCTGGCGTTCTTCCGCGTGTATTCCGGCACCATGAACTCCGGTTCCTATGTGCTGAATGCAACGAAGGATAAGAAAGAGCGCGTAGGCCGTATTCTGCAGATGCATGCCAATAAGCGTGCCGAGCTGGACAAGGTATATTCCGGTGATATTGCAGCTGCAGTTGGTTTTAAGTTCACCACTACCGGTGATACCATTTGTGATGAGCAGCATCCGGTTATTCTGGAGTCCATGGAGTTCCCCGAGCCCGTTATCGAGCTGGCTATCGAGCCCAAGACCAAAGCCGGTCAGGGTAAGATGGGTGAGGCTCTGGCAAAGCTGGCAGAGGAAGATCCTACTTTCCGCGCTCATACCAATCAAGAGACCGGCCAGACCATTATCGCCGGCATGGGTGAGCTGCATCTGGAGATTATCGTAGACCGTCTGCTGAGAGAGTTCAAGGTAGAGGCTAACGTGGGTGCTCCCCAGGTTGCTTATAAGGAAGCGTTCACCAAGGCTGTGGAAGTGGATTCCAAGTATGCGAAGCAGTCCGGCGGACGCGGACAGTATGGTCACTGTAAGGTGAAGTTCGAGCCCCTGGAGGCTAACTGCGAGAAGTTTGAATTTGATCCTAAGGCGAATATCCTGATCAATGATCCGCCCACCCTGTTATTCGAATCCACTGTTGTCGGCGGTGCTATTCCCAAGGAATACATCCCTGCAGTCGGTGAAGGTATCCAGGAGGCGGCGCAGGCAGGTATCCTGGGTGGATTCCCTGTACTGGGCGTTCATGCAAACGTATACGATGGTTCCTATCATGAGGTCGACTCCTCTGAGATGGCGTTCCATATTGCCGGCTCTATGGCATTTAAGGAAGCTATGCAGAAAGCCAACCCTGTACTGTTAGAGCCTATCATGAAGGTGGAAGTAACCATGCCTGAGGAATACATGGGTGATGTCATCGGCGACCTGAATTCCCGCCGCGGCCGCGTAGAAGGCATGGATGATATCGGCGGCGGCAAGATCGTACGCGCATTCGTACCTCTGGCAGAGATGTTCGGTTATTCCACAGACCTGCGTTCCAAGACCCAGGGTCGTGGCAACTACTCCATGTTCTTCGAGAAGTATGAACAGGTTCCTAAGAACGTTCAGGAGAAAGTCCTGTCAGAAAAAGGAAAATAGTTTGTATTTTCGATAAAAATGACTTGAAAAACCTCTGATTATTTCATATAATGAGAGTTAGCCGAGTTAAAAGCGCCGGGTGGCGCGATGCCACTTCGGTGAAACCAAAAATAGTTTCATAATTAAGGAGGACTACAATAATGGCTAAAGCTAAATTTGAAAGAACAAAGCCCCATTGTAACATTGGTACCATTGGTCACGTTGACCATGGTAAGACCACTCTGACAGCTGCAATCACCAAGGTTCTGGCTGAGAGAGTACCTGGTAATGAGAAGGTGGATTTTGAGAATATCGATAAGGCTCCCGAAGAGAGAGAGCGTGGTATTACCATTTCTACCGCACACGTTGAGTACCAGACTGAGAAGAGACATTATGCACACGTTGACTGCCCGGGCCATGCTGACTATGTAAAGAACATGATCACCGGTGCTGCACAGATGGACGGCGCTATCCTGGTTGTTGCTGCAACCGATGGTGTTATGGCTCAGACCAAGGAGCACATCCTGCTGTCCCGTCAGGTAGGCGTACCTTATATCATCGTGTTCATGAACAAGTGCGATATGGTTGACGATCCCGAGCTGTTAGAGCTGGTTGAGATGGAGATCACCGAGCAGCTGGAGGAGTATGACTTCACAGATTGCCCTATCATTAAGGGTTCCGCTCTGAAGGCTCTGGAAGATCCCAACGGCGAGTGGGGCGACAAGATCATGGAGCTCATGAACACCGTTGATGAGTATATCCCTGATCCTCAGCGTGATACTGACAAGCCTTTCCTGATGCCTGTAGAGGACGTATTCACCATTACCGGCCGTGGTACTGTTGCAACCGGTAGAGTAGAGCGTGGTACTCTGCACCTGAATGACGAAGTAGAAATCGTTGGTATCAAGGAGGAGACCAAGAAGACCGTTGTTACCGGTATCGAGATGTTCCGTAAGATGCTGGATGAGGCACAGGCTGGTGATAACATCGGCGCCCTGCTGCGCGGTGTTCAGAGAACTGAGATTGAAAGAGGTCAGGTTCTGGCTAAGCCCGGCACTGTTACCTGCCATAAGAAGTTTACCGCTCAGGTATACGTTCTGACCAAGGACGAGGGTGGCCGTCATACACCTTTCTTCAACAATTATCGTCCTCAGTTCTACTTCAGAACCACCGACGTTACCGGCGTTTGTGAACTGCCTGCTGGTACTGAGATGTGCATGCCTGGCGATAATGTAGAGATGACCATCGAGTTGATCCATCCCATCGCTATGGAGCAGGGTCTGACTTTCGCTATCCGTGAAGGTGGTAGAACAGTAGGTTCTGGTCGTGTTGCTACTATCATTGAGTAATCTTTGATTTAGTATCATAGAAACTTAAATACAAGCCGCAATTCCTCATTTTATGAGGAGTTGCGGTTTTCTTGCGTGTAAGCAATGAGAAATGCAAGAAAGCCGCTAATACCAAAGGGATTGAGCTTGCTCAAGG
>CALWLO010000020.1 GCA_944381545.1 uncultured Acetatifactor sp.
CAGGGACTTAGAGAAGGAGTAGCACATAAGGGTGTTATCATAATATGCAGACACACAGGGATTCTTTACTCCTGTAAACACAATCTCCCGATAGGGTTCATCGGAGATCATAAAAATATCATGTCCATACTGTGCGGATTTACGCCGCAGCGTATCTGCCAGCTTCTGGATGGTTGCTTCAGAATAGACAATACCGGAGGGGTTATTGGGCGTATTAATCAGCACCGCCATGGTCTTTTCATTCAGCATCTCTTCAAAGGCTTCAAAATTGATCTGAAAATCCTCCACCTGGGCGGGCACCACCTTCAGCACCGCACCGGTCAGGTCAATATAGGGATGATACTCCGGGAAAAAGGGGGCAAAGGTAAGAACCTCATCACCCGGCTCCGTCACACAGCGCACGGCATGGGCGATAGCGCCCGCCGCACCCGAGGTCATGAAAATATGCTTCGCCTCATAGGGAAGACCAAAACGCTCCGAGAGAGATGCGGCAATCGCTTCCCTCACAGAGGGAATACCCAGGCTGGGACTGTAGCCGTGCAGCTCCATGGGATCCCGGGTAGCCAGCATCTGAATCATTCGGTCCGTAAACTCCTGGGGCACCGGCACGGAGGGGTTGCCCAGGCTATAGTCAAACACATTCTCATAGCCGATCTGGGCTCCTCTGGCGGTGGCAAACTCCGATAGCTGCCGGATTACAGATTTTCCTGATAGCATATCCTTATACTTCTGTACAATCATGGTTTCGTCCTCTTTTCTATAACAAATTTATGCGTTTACGCTTCCTCGTCTTCCGCCCAGGCCAGAGCACACCTGACGGCACGCTTCCAGCCTTTCTTCAGACGCTGACGCTGCTGCTCCTCCATTTCCGGGGTAAATACCCGGCCAAGCTGCCAGTTCTCCCGGATCTCGTCCAGGTCTTTCCAGTAGCCCACCGCCAGTCCCGCCAGGTAAGCGGCTCCCAGAGCAGTGGTCTCGATACACCGGGGCCGGTGTACCTCCGTACCGATGATATCCGCCTGAAACTGCATCAGGAAATCATTGGCCGAGGCGCCGCCGTCCACTTTCAGTCCTTTCAGCCGTTCCCCCAGATCCTGCTCCATAGCCGCCAGCACGTCTGCGGTCTGATAGGCGATGGATTCCAGAGTCGCCCGGATAAAATGCTCCTGACTGCAGCCTCTGGTGATGCCCACCACCGTTCCTCTGGCAAATTGGTTCCAGTAAGGCGCACCCATGCCCGCAAAGGCCGGCACCACATAAACCCCGGCGGTGTCCTCCACTTTTCCGGCGCTCTCCCCGGTTGCCGATGCGCTCCGTACCAGCCGCATCCCGTCCCGCAGCCACTGCACCGCTGCACCGGCCACGAACACGCTTCCCTCCAGGGCATATTCCGCTTGATCACTGCTGCCAGCCGCAATGGTGGTCAGCAGCCCCGACTGGGAGTCGATGGCCTGACGGCCTGTGTGCATCAGCAAAAAACAACCCGTTCCATAGGTATTTTTTACCTCGCCCGGCTCAAAGCAGCCCTGCCCGAACAACGCCGCCTGTTGGTCTCCCGCTACGCCGGATATAGGGATCTCTCCGCCCAGAAGGGAACCGGCGGTATGCCCGAACACATGACTGGAGGGATGAACCTCCGGCAGCATACATGCGGGGATTTCCAGCATTTTCAAAATATCTTGATCCCAGCAAAGCTTATGAATGTTATAAAGCATGGTTCGGGAGGCATTGGTGTAATCCGTGGCATGTACCTGTCCCTTGGTCAGGTTCCAGATCAGCCAGGTATCCACGGTGCCAAAGAGGATCTCGCCCCGCCGGGCTCTCTCCCGCACTCCCGGCACATGCTCCAGGATCCAGGCTATCTTGGTTGCACTGAAATACGCATCCGGCACCAGCCCCGTCCGCTCCCGGATCAGACTGTCATACCCCTCTGCTTTCAGCTGCTCGATCATCTCCGAGGTTCGGCGGCACTGCCAGACGATGGCATTGTACACCGGTTCCCCGGTGCTCCGGTCCCAGCATATGGTAGTTTCTCTCTGGTTGGTAATACCGATGCCGGCGATCTGCTCTGCGCCTGCCCCCACCATAGCCATGGCCTCCGTGGCCACCGCCAACTGGGAGGACCAGATCTCCCGGGGATTGTGCTCCACCCAGCCCGGCCGGGGGTAAATCTGGGTAAATTCCTTCTGGGCCATGGAACAGATATTCCCCGCTTTATCAAATAGAATACATCGGGAACTGGTAGTTCCCTGATCCAGTGACATCATATATTGTTTCATCTTAATCCCCATGCATACCGCAAGCCCCGCTTGCGATACGGATTCATCACATTACCGGTTTGAGCTATGTTTCCCGCTTACAGCTTTCTATATACTCCGCCGGGTATTTCCACCACTTGCTCATCCTCCACCACCAGATAAGCGCTGCGGGCGGAGGGATTATATACTGCAGCGCCGTCTGCCGAGAATTTCAGTTCCCGCAGCACCTGCAGATAATCTATGATCTCAATATTGGTAGCATACCAGATATCTTCCCTGCCGCCTATGATCCGGCAGAACTCCTCAATCCGCTCCCAGTTATCGTTTTGGTCAAATTCATAGCTGTGCCCCCACACGTACATGAGTTTTAAATACTGTTTTTTGGGAAAGTCGGCAAACCATTGTGCCATCTGAAACAGGCGGGGATGATTATGATGGCAGGTGGGATGCCATTCCATGGGATCCTGAGGCAGTTCAAAGCCTTCCGCCTCCTCCACCACACGGGCATAGGCAATGCCCAGCTTCCGAAACAGATCCTTAATCTCTTCATTATAAGAGCCGTTGGGATAGGCGTGCCCTCTCACCAGACCCCCTGTAATCCGCTCCAGACCCTCCCGATCCTCCAATATTTCCCTGGCTGCCTGCACCAGCGGGCATCTGGCAAGGGTAGGATGGGTCATGGTATGGGTTGCGATCTCATGCCCCTGATACAATTCCTTAATCTGCTCCGGCTTCAGCCGGATGTCCATATCCATCAGTCCATAGTTCAGATTAAAGGTTGCCTTGATTCCATACCGGTTAAAAATCTCCAGCAGCCTAACATCAGCCAGCTTGCCGTCATCATAGCTCATGGTCAGCGCTTTGGCCCTGCCCCCGGGAAATGCCTGATATACTTTCATCCTTTTCCTTTCCATCATACTGCAGTTCATGCCTGCGGTATGAATTTTAAAAGTTTACGCTATTGCCTGATTTTACCACTTATAATATAGTAGTATATTTTTTCCGGCTTTGCAAGCCCTCTCTGCACCTTACTTTCATTCATCCGGTTACCATGCAATGCCTGTCCCGGCACTTTACTTTGCTCCAACGTGCATCTTCTGTGATTGCGGGGCAGCAATCTTTATTGTATAATGCGGATAACAGATAAAACCATACACCAATTCAGAATCTGCAGAATTCCTGTTCAGATTCTGAAAAGAAAGGAAGTATCATTTATGAAAGATTCCCGACGCAACAGACAGAACGGCTTTCAGACCATGGGGCCGGACGGAAGCTGGCAGAAAGGCTCCACAGGAGTACCCAAGGCCCTGCGGTCCCCAGGAAAAATTATCGGCGTATGCGCCCTTATCGCCGTGGTATTGATCCTGGTATTCGGATCCACCTATCAGGTTCGCGAGCAGGAGCAGGCGGTACTGATCACCCTGGGGCAGGCTCAGGCCGTCACCGAGCCGGGCCTGCATTTCAAAATCCCCTTTATCCAGCAGGTACGCAAGGTAAATACTACGATCCAGGGATTTTCCATCGGCTATGACAGCCAGAACAACGATTCCTATACTGATGAATCCCTGATGATCACCTCTGATTACAATTTTGTAAATGTAGACTTTTTCGTAGAATATCGTTATTCCGATCCCGTCAAGGCCCTCTATGCCTCCCGGGAGCCGGTCAGCATCCTGAAGAATTTAGCCCAGAGCTGTATTCGTACCGTAATCAGCAGCTATACGGTGGACGATGTGCTGACCACCGGCAAGAATGAGATTCAGGCAGCCATCAAGTCCATGATTATGGAGAATCTGGAGCAGCAGGATCTGGGGCTCCAGCTGGTCAATATCACGATCCAGGATTCCGAACCGCCCACCGCCGAGGTCATGGAAGCTTTCAAAGCAGTGGAGACGGCCAAACAGGGCAAGGAAACCGCAATAAATAATGCCAACAAATACCGCAATGAACAGATCCCCACGGCACAAGCTAAGGTGGACGGCATTATCAAAGACGCTGAAGCGCAGAAAACCGAGCGGATCAATGAAGCAACCGCCCAGGTAGCCCGCTTCAATGCCATGTATGAGGAATATATCAAAAATCCCACTGTCACCAGGCAGCGGATGTTTTATGAGGCCATGGAGGAGGTACTGCCGGATCTGAAGGTGATCATTGAGAGTCCCAGCGGAGATATGCAGACTATCTATCCTCTTGAATCCTTTATCACGCCTGATCAGAGCGGCAGCTCTGAGAACGATTCCACATCCGCCCAGGTTCCTGACACTTCTGTCAGTGACGGGCAATAGAGAAAGGAGACCGCAAAAATGAAGATCGTAAAAAAAGCCGCTATCATAATTGCCGTACTTGCCCTGCTGCTGATAGGAGCAAGCAGTCTGGTGATTACCTATGAAAACGAGTATAGTCTGATCCGCCAGTTTGGTAAGGTGGATCATGTGGTAGATCAGGCAGGCATCAGCTTCAAGATCCCTTTTGTGCAAAGCGTGGATACGCTTCCCAAAGAGACCCTGCTGTATGACTTGTCCTCCTCCGATGTGATTACCAGTGATAAAAAGACCATGATCTGCAACAGCTATATCTTATGGCATATTACGGATCCCCTGCTTTTTGCCCAGACCCTGAACTCTTCCATCTCCAATGCGGAAAACCGTCTGGATACCGTGGTATATAACTCCACCAAGAACGTGATTTCCAGCACCACCCAGGATGAGGTGATCTCTGGCCGGGACGGAACACTGTCGGATGCGATCATTGCCAATATCGGAAATACCCTGGATCAGTATGGCATTGAGCTTTTATCCTTTGAAATCAAGCAGCTGGATCTTCCCAGCGACAATAAGGCCGCCGTATATGAGCGCATGATCTCCGAGCGGGATAATATAGCGGCCACCTATACGGCAGAGGGAAATTCTGAAGCCCAGATGATCCGCAATACCACCGATAAGGAGGTAACCGTGATGCTCTCTGAGGCAGAAAAACAAGCGGAGATCCTGATTGCAGAGGGAGAAGCAGAATATATGAGGATCCTCTCCGAGGCCTATGCGGACGAATCCAAGACCGAGTTCTACTCCTTTGTGCGCAGCCTGGACGCCCTGAAAGCTTCTATGACCGGCGGCAACAAGACCGTGATCCTGTCCCCGGACTCCCCGATTGCGGAAATTTTCTACGGAAGGTAAAGACAGCAACAGCCCCGGGTGGTGGAAGCACCCGGGGCTGTGCCGTTCTGCACCGCTACGGCGCAGAACTGATATACTGATGAACTAAGGGAATAGATAAACGCTGATTTATTCTACATCCTGCAGGGCGTCAAAGCCTTCCTCACCTGTGCGAACCTTTACAACCCGCTCCACACCGTACACGAAAATCTTGCCGTCACCGATATGGCCGGTATACAGAGCCTTCTTAGCGGCCTCAACCACATCGTTTACAGGAATCTTGCTGACCACTACTTCTACCTTGATCTTCGGCAGCAGGGTGGCATCCATTTCTACGCCGCGGTATTTTTCTCCGGCGCCTTTCTGGATACCGCAGCCCATCACATTAGTTACCGTCATACCGGTAACGCCCAGATCGTTCATTGCCTTACGCAGGGCATCATAACGAGTCATCTTCGCAACGATAACCACCTTATGGATACCGGTGGATACAACCCCCGGAGCTTCCACTACGGGCACGGAAGCATTTTTCTGCGCCTCGGAAGCGGTTACATAATCATCATTGCCCAGGCTGGTATTCTCATTGACGCTCATATTCATGGTATTGGAGATATCCATGATGGCAAAGCCCGCATATGCGGAAGCCAGGCCATGCTCCTTGATATCCAGGCCCACAATTTCCTCTTCCTCGCTGACCCTCAG
The DNA here is from genome assembly GCA_944381545.1 of uncultured Acetatifactor sp. Classification (GTDB taxonomy): domain Bacteria; phylum Bacillota; class Clostridia; order Lachnospirales; family Lachnospiraceae; genus Acetatifactor. Next base: position 6,113 of record CALWLO010000020.1, read on the forward strand.
GCCGAAAATTGCCTTGATTGCCATAAATACAAGAGTCATGGTCACCAGAGTCCACGCCCCTACCGTTATAACGCCTAGCAGCTGCAGACCCAGCAGCTTAAATCCGCCGCCATAGAAGAGTCCGACCATTTCGTTGCCTGCCGCATCGGCAATACTGTAACCGGGTGCGGTATTGGTGGCAAACAAGCCCACTGCAATGGTACCCCAGATACCATTCATCATATGTACTGCCACTGCACCTACAGGATCGTCAATATGTAATTTATAATCCAGCAGCCATACACCGAATACCACCAGCAAACCGGCTACCGCAGCAATCACAATGGTACCCAAAACATCCGTCACCTCGCAGCCTGCCGTAATCGCAACCAGACCTGCCAGAGAAGCATTTAAACACATGGATATATCAGGCTTGCCGTACTTGATCCAAGTGAAAATCATACATACTACCGTAGCTACTGCGGGAGCTATGGTGGTGGTCACAAAGATGGAACCCAACTGTTCAACAGAGGTAGCTGCCGCACCGTTGAAGCCATACCAGCCCATCCAGAGAATGAATACGCCCAGTGCGCCCAACGCCAGATTGTGGCCGGGGAACGCATTTACTTTGGTAACCTTGCCATTCTTATCCCTGTTGAACTTCCCGATACGGGGGCCAAGGAATTTAGCGCCCAGGATAGCGGAAATACCGCCCACCATATGGATGGCGCAGGAACCGGCAAAATCATGGAAGCCCAGCTGTGCCAGCCAGCCGCCCCCCCAGATCCAGTGCGCCTCTATAGGGTAAATTACCGCAGAGATCACTGCAGAGTATACACAGTAGGATAAAAACTTGGTTCTCTCCGCCATGGCTCCCGAAACGATCGTCGCTGCGGTTGCACAGAATACCAGGTTAAACACAAACGAAGACCAGTCAAAGCTTTCATAAGCGGTAAAAATGTCAAAACCGGGCTTGCCGATGAAGCCAAACAGATCCTCTCCCAGCAGCAGGCCAAAGCCGATCAGGATAAACACCACCGTACCGATACAAAAATCCATCAGATTTTTCATGATAATGTTTCCCGTGTTCTTGGCCCTGGTAAAACCAGCCTCCACCATGGCAAAGCCCGCCTGCATCCAGAACACCAGCGCAACGCCGATCAGGAACCATACGCTAAAGACTTCGCCGCTTACAGCACTCATAATCTCTTCCGTCATAATATCTCCTCCTCATTCATTTTTCACAGCCGCTTCGCCGCCGGATCTTCCGCAGGTATACTCGGAAACCAAAAAAGCGATGCCGGGACTCCTCTCCTGAGAATGCCCCATCGCATCGCTTCATTTCCTCATGATCCACATCCGCCGTCTTTTCAGCCTGCCGGAAAAAGATAAAGGCACTACGGATCTCTCCATAGCGCCTTTGCTTTATATATGTGAGTATAGCACCAGATAATTCCAGTGTCAACCCCTAAATTTAATTTTTTTAAAAGGCTCTCCTCCATATCACCGAGGCGTCCATCTCCGCCAGAGACCTGATCCCCGTCCTTGCCATCACTGCTGCCAGCTCGCCGGTCATCTCCCGGATTCTGCTGCTTACCGCCTCCCGGCCATCTTTTAGGGGCTTCATCAATTCCCTGCCCACACTCACGGCAGTGGCTCCCAGCGCCAGCGCTTTAAAGACATCCATGCCGCTCTCGATTCCGCAATCCACAAATACCGGAATCCTGCCATTCACAGCTTTCAGTATCTCCGGCAGCACCATCAGCGGCGGTACACTGTAATCCATGATCCCATGGTGATGGGATACCACGATGCCGCTGACGCCCGCTTCCAGGCAGCTCTCCGCATCCCGGACACTGAGCACACCCTTTACCACAAATGGAACGGCCGAATGCTTTACAAACATTGCCAGCTCCTGCGTGGTCTTCGGATGCATGGGCAGCCCGCATACCACATCGTAGGTTCCGTTTCCTGCAAAGGCATGATCAATATCCATGCCCACCGCAAAGGCACCATGGCTGACTGCATGCTCTATTTTCCGAAGCACTTCCCCGTTATCCGCATGGGGCTTTATGATCTTGACCACCTTGGCCCCCGTGGAAAGGATCTGTTCCAGCTCCTCATCCTCACCCATACCGCACCAATAGAGGGCATCCGCCCCTTTCGCTCCATAGGCCAGCTCTGCCATACCAGCTTCATGAACATTGTTCAGATGGGACAGAGCCGCCGTCATAATCGGGGTGGAAAAGCTTTCTCCCCACAATTCCATCCGGGTATCCGGAAGCTCTGCGTTGATATACCTGGTCTCCAGCAACAGTGAATCCAGAAATTCTCTGGTAATTTTATCAGAATTGCCCATAATCTTCCTTTCCATGCGTATCGCAAGCCCACCTGTGATACTGCATTCCTTCTTATGTTTTTCTCTTTCAAAATGACATACCTGTTATTCGCCTTACAGATAAGACGCCAACCGGCTTTTTACATAGGACAAGCTTTGCAGATATTCCTGGTCCGTGTGCAGATGTTCAATCATCATCGGCATATCCGGGTCAACCTCATTGGCCAGCTCTGCATATCGCTCCAGACAGAAGACTCCCTCCCCGCAGGCGCATTCCTTCAGCTGAAAGGTAAACTCCTGCCCCAACCGGATGTCCTTGATGTGGCAGCTTCTGATCCTATCACCCAGCAAAGCAAAACAATGCTCCACAAATTTCTCCGGGAAGAAATACCGCTCCGGCGTATTGATCATATTGATCACATCCATATGTACGGCAAACCGCTCCCTGTTCACATCCTCCAAAAGCTTTAAGTATTCTTCCGGGCCGGTGGGATACATCCAGGGCATGGGTTCTATGGTAAAATAGGTATGCTCCGGCTTCGCTGTGTCGATAACCTCCTGAATCATTCTTACCGCCCTGTCCCAGACCTTTTTCGTAAAATTCTCCGCATAACCGCCATCCCACCGCTCTCCCATGGAGCCGATCACATTGACACAGCACCTGGCATGAAGCCGGTCTGCCAACTGCAGCTGACGGATACTGTATTCCATGGCCTGATGCCGCTCCTGCTCAGACAGGGAGATGGCATTTCTCCAGATGCCTACCTCTGCGATCTGCAGTCCTTCTTTTCCGGCTGCCGCCGCATATCGGGCAATAGTCTCTGCATCTGCGGTGCTGTCAATAGGAAACACAACGCTCTCACAGCCCAGGCGCTTCATATTCCCGGCCCACTCCTCCGGGGAACCATGCTGCAGCGGAGATGATAATCCAATCTTCATAATCAATACCCCTTTTTCTCCTGCTTTTTCCTTCAATGACCTTACGCCCTGCGCCTAATCTTGCTGAAAAAGCAGTAATAGATCACAAACAGTATAGTCGTTACCACCCAGGTCAGCGGATAACTGAAGATGATGGTTTTGATTCCCGGGAAACGGGGAACTGCCGCCATGATCCATACCACTCTGATCAAACAGATTCCCGTCAGGCAAATCAGCGTAGGTATCCAGCAGTCGCCCACTCCCCGCAGAGCGCCGGATAGAATCTCAATGCAGATATAGGTCACATAGGTGGGCACCAGGAACCGGGTAATCTCCACCCCGATCCGCAGCACCTCCGCATCATCGCTGAAAAACCGGTATATTCCGCCGCAGACCAGATACAATATGGCCGATACTACCAGGGTGGCACCCAGAGTCATCCCCAGACAGATACGGATTCCCTTTTTGACACGGTCTGTTTTTCCGGCGCCGTAATTCTGACCTACAAAGGTAGTGATGGCAATGCCGAAAGCATTAATAATCATCCAAAACACCACATCCAGTTTCCCATAAACCGTCCAGGCTGCGACCGTGTCCGTACCCTCTCCGTTGATTGCCGTCTGGATGATAATATTGGAGAGACTGTACAGAACCGACTGCAATCCTGCTGGAAAGCCGATACGAATAATCCGTTTGAACATCCTTACATCAAAGCCAATACGCTTTAAGTCCAAATGATGCATATCCTGGGTTCGCATCAACACCAGGATCACCAGCACCGCACTAAGCAGCTGGGAAAGGATCGTAGCCAGGGCCGCTCCCGCCACGCCCATACGGAATCCTACCACAAACAGAAGATCCAGCACAATATTGGTAAGGCAGCCGGCAATCAGGAAATACAGGGGCCTGCGGGAATCTCCCACAGCCCGCAGAATCCCCGCCCCCACATTGTAGACCAGATTGCCGACCATACCCAAATAATAAATCCGAATATACAGGATGGCCGGTTCCAGCACATCCGCCGGGGTATCCATAGCCTGGAGGATCCAGGGCGCCGTGAGCACCCCTAATACCGTCATTACCAGTCCCCCTGCCAGACTGAAAGCCATGGCAGTATGCACGGCATAGCCCACCATCTCTTCTCTCTTTGCGCCATAATACTGGGAAATCACCACGGTTGCGCCGCTGGAAAGTCCTACAAAGAAACCCACCAGCAGATTAATCACCGTCCCGGTACCGCCGCCCACTGCGGACAGGGCCTCCTTCCCCATAAAACGGCCCACAATAACCGCATCCGCCGCATTGTACAGCTGCTGGAAAAAGGTGCCGAACAAAATCGGGAAAAAGAACAGCAGCAGCTGTTTCCAGATCACACCCTCCGTAATTTTATTTTCCTTTTGTAGCTCTGTATTCTGTATCTCCATAATCGTACCTCAGTAAATCTTCTAAAATTATAGCACCACAGCGGTAAATTGTAAACAGATGCGGCTTTGCGAATGGTGCGGGCGCACAGCTCTTACTTCTGGAACAATAGGGATATAAGAGAGTATTCACCTGGTCTCATACACCAGATAGGCAAACAGGGATTTCTGCCCGTTCTGCTCCATCTCTACCAGATAGGAAAGCGTAAATCCCAGCTTCCGGCAAAGATGCAGAGAAGCCGCATTCTCTTTATGCACCAGCGCCTGCACCCGCATAAACCCCAGGGACTCCCTGGCATATTCCAGAATCCCCCGGCACACCTCTGTAGCCAGCCCCCGCCCCTGCCAGGACTCACCGATCACAAAACCAAGCTCCGGCAGATCATATCCTTCCCGGACACTTAAGCCCGCCCGTCCCACTACTTCTCCGCTGCTGCGGTCCAGCACCGTCCAGACCCCAAACTCATAGAAAGGATAAATCCGCCTGAGGTACTCCCGAACATATCCCCGCTCGGCCTCCAGTGTGGGAAAAAGCCGCTCCGTATAACGGGTTATCCCCGGAGCCTGATACATTTCCCAGAACTTATCCACATCCGCTTCTATGGTTTCCCGCAGCCAGCAGCGCTCGGTGACCAAGATCTCCCAGGGCAGATTATGGCAGCGCCTGTAGACCCGCTCCAGATACTCCGGCTCCACCTCCTCCGGATCCTCCAGCGCATATCTGGCATCCGCAAAATCCTCCCCTTGGTTGCCGGGATGGAGATAAATCAGTACCGGCGGCTGCCCATCAGGAAGCCTGCTGCGGCCCATCGGATCTGCCAAATAAGCATATACTCTGGGATCATCCGTCAGGTACAGCACCCCGTCCGGTTTCCTTTTCCTGCCGCTTCCAAAAGCCGCTCCTGCAGCGGCATAAGAAGCTTTTCCCTCATAACAGCCCTTCCTTTGCGATTCATATGCTTCCCCGGCAGGAACAGAATTGCCCTCCGGCAATTCCTCTGACAGCATCGCCTCGCAGGCAATTCCTGTCTCCAGCAGACGGCGGCTCAGAGGCAGCAGTTCCAGCAGACTCTCTGCCGACCGCAATACCATGATGCATTTCTTCAGATAATATGTCCCCTGGCTAATCTCTTCCTGTTCCACCGCTTTTCTTACAGCCGGCATGTCTGCACCCCCAGATGGTGTTTTCCATAAAAAAGACTTTACGTCCAACCTATTTTAGGCTATCATTATTTCTGAAATAGAGACAACCTGTGCGTTCCTGCACATACTTTATTTCAGATGAGTCAGATGTCCTGCATCTAAGCTCACTATAGCACAAATTCAGACAGAAAGGTAGACGATTATGACACAGAATCCTATTGTAACCATCACGATGGAAAACGGCAGCGTGATCAAGGCGGAACTGTATCCCGAGATTGCTCCCACTTCCGTAAACAATTTTATCAGCCTGATCGGCAAGCACTTCTATGACGGCCTGATCTTCCACAGAGTCATCCGCGGCTTTATGATCCAGGGCGGCTGTCCTGAAGGCACCGGCATGGGCGGCCCCGGCTACAGCATTAAGGGCGAATTTGCCCAGAACGGCTTCCAGAATGACTTAAAGCACACAGAGGGCGTGCTGTCCATGGCCAGAAGCATGTTTCCGGACTCTGCAGGCTCCCAGTTCTTTATCATGCATAAGACCAGCCCCCATCTGGACGGCGGTTATGCGGCTTTCGGCAAGGTAATCGAGGGCATGGATACCGTCAATGCCATTGCCGAGACGGCAACCGATTACAACGACAGACCCTTAGAGCCCCAGGTAATTAAGACCATAACGGTGGAAACCTTTGGCGTAGACTACCCTGAACCGGAGAAGCTGGCAGCCAGGTAAGGATTCGTTTGTTCATATTTTGTTTACAAATCCTTCAATTATTTTTCAAATTGCCAACACGATTTAGACATTTCTATCCCATATACTATAATCAAACAAAAGAAAAAGATCGCCAGACACAGTTAATAAACTTTTTCATAATAAATGCCAAGGGAAGCAATTCCCTTGGCATCCTCCCTTTTTACAGGGTTTTCTGAGGCTGATCCTTTTCTTATGCCTGTCCGACAGATCCGAACAGTTCCATCTTTTCCTTTACCGTTGCTTTGATTGCTTCTGCGCCGGGGGCTAATAGCTTGCGGGGATCAAAGCCTTTACCCTGCAGATCCTTGCCCTCTTCCACATACTTTCTGGTGGCAGCGGCAAATGCCAGCTGGCACTCGGTATTTACATTGATCTTTGCCACGCCCAGAGTGATTGCTTTCTTAATCATATCGGCAGGAATACCGGTACCGCCATGAAGCACTAAGGGCAGTTCGCCGGTCTTGCGCTGTACGGCATCCAATGTCTCGAAGCTCAGACCTTTCCAGTTTTCAGGATATTTGCCGTGGATATTGCCGATACCTGCCGCCAGGAAATCAACACCCAGATCCGCAATAGCCTTACATTCATCGGGATCTGCACACTCACCCATACCTACTACACCGTCTTCCTCACCGCCGATGGAACCCACCTCGGCCTCGATGGACAGTCCCTTGTCATGCGCAGCCTTTACCAGCTCGGTAGTCTTCGCTACATTCTCTTCAATGGAATAATGAGAACCATCAAACATAATGGAAGAGAAGCCGGCTTCGATACATTTATAGCAGCCCTCAAAAGAACCGTGATCCAGGTGCAGAGCTACAGGAACCGTGATGTTCAGATCCTGTAACAGGCCGTTTACCATGCCGACTACAGCATGATACCCTCCCATATACTTGCCGGCGCCCTCGGATACTCCCAGAATGACAGGGCTGTTTAACTCCTGTGCCGTCAGCAGGATGGACTTCGTCCACTCCAGGTTATTGATGTTAAACTGGCCCACAGCATAGTGGCCGGCCTTTGCCTTTTTTAGCATTTCAGTTGCAGAAACTAACATATCATATACCTCCACATATATTTTATTGCGTCAAACGGCCACTCGCAGAGCAGATCCATGGACGCCCCTTTGTATGCCAGTATAACTTATTTTCCGAAAAAAGGGAATATGTTTATTGAAGATTTTTTTCATTGTAACAGTTCAGATAGCCCCCAAATTTTTCATAGAAACTCATTTATCCAGGAACGGTGGATAACTCTTTTGATTTTCCTGGTTTTCGCCGTTTCTTTTATTATACATCAGAATAGCTGTGATTACCAGAAATATTTAGCCAAATGTGAACAGATCAGTACACTAGTTTTTTATTTGTATAATCTTGTTATATCCATGCCGATTTGTATCTATATGTGATATCTTTATGACAATTTTAGCAGGGTCGCTCAAGATGTCTTCTTCTATGTTGCGGAGAAGTTCTTTTGTTTCGCTATCTAGACCCGAATCTATTTCATCTAAAATAATAACAGAAGCTGTCGAACGCAGTATGCACTTTAATAATAGTAATTTCTTTTTTTCACCGCCGGACAAATGTGTCCCATTATCCGTTATACTATATATTTCCGTACTTAAATGCATCTTTTTCCGCAAATCGGAAATGTAATCGTCTGCAGCGCTTGTATGGGCAATAATTCGCAAGTAATCTTCTACTGTCTCATTTAAAAACAGTTCATCCTGTGAAATATAACATATCTCTTTATAAAGCTCCCCCTGATCGTAATCCATGAGATTTCTGCCATTGATTTCAATCGTTCCTTCCGTTGGCGTTAACAATCCAACAATCATCTTCAGTACAGATGATTTCCCAGCCCCGTTTACCCCTTCAATCAGAACATGGTCTCCCGTTTTCAGGCAAAAAGACAGCCCCTTAAAAACATCTCTGCCGGTCGGATATCTTAATGATACGTCATTGAACACAATGCTGTTTACTCTGCCCACATCAATACCGCTATTTATAGGAGTTTCCATAACTTCCATCACATTGTTAAAAGTAGGAAGATTTTTAATAAGCACTTGTACTTGCCTTTGAAGACTCTGACTTTGCTGTAATACACAATTTGTAATAAATAATGCGGTTACCAATTGTCCACCAGTGGAACCGGTCAAAACCAGGACACCCGCAACCATGATAAATACGATATAGTGAATTGCCTGATCCAGTCCCATCCAAAACGCATCTGTCTTGTTAGTCTTTATTGCAACATCAGAAAACTGATTTAAGCTCTCCTCATTCCTTTTCAAATAATATAACTTCAAACCATTGGTGCGAATAACCTCTGTCATGTCAACAGTTTCATGATTAACTATAGTGTCTGCCTCTCTTGCATTTTCAAACTTTTCATAATCTAAGAGCATCTTTTTTCTGGAATAGAAAGACAATGCGGAGGTAGCCAGAATAGAAATCAGTAATACCACTGCCACCATGGCATTGATAAAGAGAGACAGCGCCAGAAAAAGAACTACTGTAAATAAATCAATTATAATCCCTATTGTATAGACAGTGGTAATCGCATAGACATTAAAGGTTTCCGTAGAAAGAACAAACTTCAACCTTTCTCTGTTGTCACGGATAAAGGCAGAGTAGTCGCTGCTCCAAAGTACATGATAAATCTTTTCTCTTGTTTTCCACAATATATGTTTCCCCAAGCGTTCATATAATTCTGTTCGAAATGCATTGAGTACGCATAGCCACAAATATGCAATCACAAAAACGGAAACATATCCTGCAAATAAAGAAACACTTTTCTGGATTTCTGTTTGGTCAATCATCCATTCCATGTAGACAGGAATTATCGATTCTAAACCTAATGTCAGAATAACGACTAACGTGCATTTACACAACAATTTTTTATCAGCAGTAAACATTAGTTTGACTATTTGAACATAATTTCTCATAACTTTTTATCCCCTAACAACAAAATTTCATTCATTATATCGATTTTTTACCGCCATACATGTGTATGGATTAGCATTTTTATAATCTCCTGTAAGACGCAATGCTTCTACCCTGCAATTCATGTTCCCGCATCTATGTTTTGCTTTGCATCTTATGCATTGCTGTGCTTTTTTTATGTACTCTCGCCTAAATTCTTTAATTGTATCGTTGGGATTGTTCCATACAGCAGACAGTGATGAATCAGTTATGTCACCTATAATAAATACATCTTCTTCTGCAATTGGACATATCTTCAATACACCATCTGCAGTTAATACTGCACCGCTTACTCCACCTTGACAACGATATTGCTTGTTTCGAAATAGCAATTTCTTTTTAACGGCATAGTACTCGTCAAATATTTCTGGGTATCGCTCTTTTATCTTTGGAATATCATTATAACTGAAAGAAAAATCTAAATTATGAACAGGTGTTGCAACAAATATTTTGTGTTCATATCGTGGAAAGTATTCCTTGACAAGCTGCTTTACCGTTTCAATATTATCGAGATTCTGTCTCATTACAGCAGTTTCAATAAAGACATCAATATTAGGATATTCCTTTAACGCTGTTAATGTTTCTATTGTATTCTTAAAAGCAGTTCTATTTCCTCGAATATTATTATGAACATATTCAGAGCCATCAAGGCTAATTCCAATAAAATAATGATACTTTTTAGTCTTTTCAGCAAATTGTATAATCTTTTCTTTCAGATAACTATTAGTATAAATACTTACTCTAAATCCGTTCTCCAAAAAATATATAGCAATTCTTTCAAAATCAGTATTCAGGAAACACTCGCCACCGGATAAGCGAATATCCAAAGTATGAAGTACATCCAATTCCGATTTAATATTTACAATGTCTTCAAAAGAATACACCTTTTTTTGAGAGGGTTGCCCAAACCTTCCATAACAGTGGATACAGTTTAGATTGCATATATTTGTTAACTCAATGGTAAGAGAATGTAGTGGAAATTCCCACTTAAACTCGGGTAATACATTTTCATTATATCTTGGTATATCACTATCTACAATCAACCCCTTATCATATAGTTCCTTTATAATAGACTTACTAATCAAACGAGATAATTTTCCATAGGTATTTGCCTCGCCATTATTTATCTCTTGAAGTAATTTGTAAATTACCTCATTGACATCAATTATCTCTCTTTTTACTGTTGGTATAAAAACACCATAAATTTTCTTTTCATGATATTTGCATATTCGTAAATTCGGATTTACTATAATCATATGGACTCCTTCTATAATCTGTTGCAGAGCGGTACCCTACAATAAATTACGCAACAAATATCCTCTAAATTCTCTGATTGTGAAATATCTTTGTCATATTGGCTATTTAAAATCCACCTCCTCATTTAAAAAGATTATTATATGGATTATGATGCACAATCTTTCCATCTTCTGTAATGCTCAGCTGCAACAAAGAACCGTATAGTCGGTGCAACCCTATTTAATTAGTGTAATAAATATCATTGGTTATATAAAAATATTTATTTTTATAATATCTTATAAGTTTTTATATGTCAATCATATATTGTTTTTTGAAAGTTATAATTTTATATTACACCTTCGTACAGAAGACCAAAGTTTAGTCTTGTATAAGTAGATTTTCCCGGGAGTTTGATAGTCCAATTACCCTAAAATACCCTCAAATCCACTGCTGGATTATTTAATGCCATAAGAATGTAGTTGTTATAGAGTAATTAGCTCTGACATCTGCACTTATTTTATTATAATAAGGGGATTAATTGGTCTGGCGCAATTACTAATCAGTTATAGGAGGTTCGAGATGATAAGCGTAGGAATTGATGTGTCCAAGGGGAAAAGCACAGTCTGCATACTTAAGCCGTATGGAGAGATCGTGTGCAGCCCTTTTGAAATGCTGCATGTAGAAAAGGAACTGGATGCTCTTGATAATCTACTGAATAGACCGGATGGGGAGATAAGGATTGTGATGAAGGCCACAAGCATTTACCATCCGCCTGTATTAACATTTCTTCACAAAAAGGGGTATTTCGTATCTGTTGTTAATCCTTATACAATGAAGAAATATGCAAAAGGCAACAGTATCAGAGGGGCGAAGACGGACAGGCTTAATTCAATCATGATGGCAAACTATGGGATCGAGAAATGGTTCAGGTTACAAAGATATGAAGGTAATGAAGATACCTATGCGGAGCTTAAACTTCTAAGCCACAGATATCGGTACTATATGAAACTTCACGTGAAAGCTTTACAGGAGTTGACACATATCCTGGATTATGTGATGCCAGGGATCAAAAAGATATTAAATAGTTGGAATGAATCTAATGTCAAGGACAAGCTAAGCGACTTTGTGGAGCGATTTTGGCACTTAGATCTGATCACGTCCATGAGTCTTGAGAAATTCACACAGGAATATCTTGTCTGAGCATAAAGCGGCGGAAACAGAATATATTTCAAAGCATTATCGCACTTATGAATAGTGCCCCAGTCATCAGATGACCGGGGCGAAATGTGTTGCCTATAAAGCGACATCTAAACTGTTACACCCTTATGGTAATCGCCTTATGGCAGTTGCGGATCGTCACCCTCTCATGGCTTCCTCCGTACTCCCCATCCAGCGTCCAGGCGATAGGCTCCCGACTCTCAATGGTCAGCCGATCCGTCCGGAAATACAGCATGCATTCCGCATTAATATCCCGGTTCAGCAGCGCTGCCATCACTGCGTTCAGCTCCAGCGGATTCCTGGGCCTGCGAATCAGCGTCACCTCAAAAACCCCGTCATCCAGCTCCACATTCCTGCCAGTGATCTGCTTAAAACCTCCAACCGACACAGAGTTGGTAATCATGCCGAAAATAAATTCATCCTCCACCACCCTGTCCTCATAGCTTACCTTCAGCAGATAGGAACGTATGGAAGACAGGCGCTTCACTCCTTCCAGCAGATAGGCCATATGTCCCAGCACATTCTTCACATCCTGGGCGGTTTCATAAGACACCTCGGTAAAAAGCCCAAAAGCCGCAATATAGACAAATATATCTTCATTAAACGCCCCCACGTCACAGGGAAAATCCCGCCCGGTCACCGCAATCTCTGCCGCCCGCAGCATATTCTTCGGCAGCTTCAGGCTGCCGCCGAAATCATTGGTGCTGCCCGCCGGAATATAGCCGATGGGTGTATTCCGGCCGCTTGCCAGCATACCGGTAACCACCTCATCCAGAGTACCGTCCCCGCCGCTGCAGACCACCAGCTCTGTCTGGGGGCTGCAGTCCTTTACATATTGGCAGGCATCGCCTCTTTTCGTGGTGGGACGCACGGTAGTCTCATAGCCTCCCAGCTCTAACAGTTCCAAAATATCCGATAGCTTTCTCCGGATCATGGCCCTACCTGCCTTGGGATTATACACAAATAGCGCTTTTTTCTTCATACCCGCACACCTCCTGATCCATTCCTGTAAAGGCTTGCAAGCTTTTGGGAGGAAGAAAACGCCCGGCCGGAATAAACAGCAGCTCAGCCGCTTATTCCGGTCAGGCGGGTCGTATTCTCCATTTATCGTGCAGCAGTCTCTTCTGCACCGCACAGATATTGTTCAATCGCTTTTACTGCCTCGTCTTCATCTGTACCCTCTGCCGTTACCGTCACCTGTTCGCCATTGTCCAGACCCAGGCTCATCATCCCCATAATACTTTTGGCATTGACTTTCTTACCTGCGGACTCCAGATAAATATTACTCTCATACTTACTGGCCACCTGTACCAGCATTGCCACAGGCCTGGCCTCCAGACCATTTTGTAACTTAATCTCCACTGCTGCTTTTTTCATACTACTCCTCCTTAATGCTTTGCCTTGTATCGACCGCTCCCCTTACTCTTTGATTCTTCTTGCCTGCCGTGCACTTACACCCCTGCAAAGCAAAAGCTGCGCTGTGCTATTGCAATTATCCCCTCACTCGCTCTGCCAGCTCACTGAGCTTACGAAGGCGGTGATTCACCCCGGATTTGCCTACCGGCGGATCCAGATGCGCCCCCAACTCTTTTAATGGTGCATCCGGATATTCCAGTCTTACCTCTGCCATCTCCCGCAGGCCGGGAGAGAGCTTCTGCAGACCGTAATGCTCTCTCAGATATAGGATGTCCTCAATCTGCCTGCTGGCCGCATTTACCGTCTTGGTAATATTGGCAGTCTCACAGTTGACCCTCCTGTTAATAGAGTTGCGCATCTCTTTCAGGATCCGAAGATTTTCCAGATTCATCAGGGATACATGGGCCCCCATCACATTCAGAAGATCCACAATGCCTTCTCCCTCCTTGATGTAGACCACATAATACTTCTTCCGAAGTACGATCTTCGCTTCTATATCGAATCCCTGGAGCACCCTCTGCAGCTGCACGGCCTTTTCCTCTTGGGTGCAGACAAACTCCAGATGATATCCTTTTTCCGGATCACTGATGGAGCCTGCGCACAAAAAGGCACCTCTCAAAAAAGCCCTGCGGCAGCAGGAATTTCTGATCAGCTGAGAACTGACCGGCCCCTTTAGGTCGCCAAACCTCTGATAGACAGCCTGCATCTCTTTTTCCGTAATTCCCGCATTCGTTTCTATATTATATGTTTTTTTCAATAATGTAAAGCATTTTCTTAATACCGCTTCATTTTCCAGCTGAAGGCCGATGGTATACAGCCCTTCACTGTCCCGTCCGTATTGTCCGGACAGGCTCAGCATGGCTGCCAGTTCCGCCACCTGGCAGTGCCTGGCGCCGCTGACATGCCCGGCCAACTCCTCCTTTACCTGACTCGAGAAAGACATTGTCAGCCTCCTCCCGCATCCATAACTCAACCCGCTCTTCGTAATACCAGTTCCCAAAAGCGGCACACAAGTTCCGCTCTGCGGCACACAAGTTCCGCTCTGCGGCACACAAGTTCCGCTCTGCGGAACTTGATAAGTTCGGCATCGCCGGACTTACGTGCCCGGATTATTTACATCCCGGTGATGCAGGGTCACACCATAGCTGCCCTGATCCTTCAGCCGTCCATACAGCTGATTGGCCAGAGTTACACTGCGGTGCTTGCCTCCGGTACAGCCTATGGCAATCACCAGCCTGTACTTTCCCTCCTTAATATAGTTGGGAATCAGAAACTGGATCATATCCGACAGCTTGTCCATAAAAATATGAGATTCTTCAAAGCTCATCACATATTCCTGCACCTCCCGGTCATTACCGGTCTTATGCTTCAATTCATCAAGATAAAAGGGATTGGGTAAAAATCGTACATCAAATACCAGATCCGCATCAGAGGGAATTCCATTCTTAAATCCAAATGACATCACTGTCACCATGAGACTGTTATATTCCTCATTATTCACAAAAATACGATCCA
>CALWLO010000021.1 GCA_944381545.1 uncultured Acetatifactor sp.
AAAGACTGCTCTGGAAAAGGTGCGGGGAGAGAACTTTGAAGTACTGTGCGAGACCATTAAGAAGACGGCCTTTAAGGTGACCCGTGTAGGACAGCTGGTGGCTCAGGAAGCTTCCCGGATGCTGGGTGTGCCTTTTGGAATCGTAGATCTGTCCCTTGCCCCCACACCGGCTATCGGCGACAGTGTGGCGGATATCCTGTGTGAGATCGGTCTGGAGCATGCAGGCGCACCGGGAACTACGGCAGCACTGGCTCTGCTCAATGACCAGGTGAAAAAGGGCGGCGTTATGGCGTCCTCCTATGTGGGTGGCTTAAGCGGCGCCTTTATTCCGGTCAGTGAAGATCAGGGCATGATTGATGCGGTAAATGCCGGGGCTTTGACCTTAGAGAAGCTGGAGGCCATGACCTGTGTCTGCTCTGTGGGTCTGGATATGATCGCTATTCCCGGGGACACCAAGGCATCTACGATCTCCGGCATCATTGCGGACGAGATGGCCATTGGTATGGTGAATCAGAAGACCACCGCAGTCCGGGTGATCCCTGTGATCGGCAAAGGAGTGGGGGAGACCGTGGAGTTCGGCGGCCTGCTGGGGTATGCACCCATTATGCCGGTCAACCGTTTCTCCTGTGACGACTTTGTCAACCGAGGCGGCCGAATCCCTGCACCGATCCATAGCTTTAAAAATTGATGTATAGTATGTAAAAGCAATTTTCTGGTTTTAAGAGAATTGCTTTTTAATCTTTAAAAGCTTGGAAAGAACAGAATAATGCGAAATGGGTGGAAATGGAAACAAATATATATGGGGATCATGATATCTGTGCTTTTATTAGCGGCTTGCGGCACAGAGCATCAGGAGGAGTCGGCAGCCTTATATACAGCAGAATATACTGCAATTCCTGCAATAGAGACGGGAGGGTATATGCACTGTCTGACAACAGACGGATTGTGGTATGTAATGGAAACAGACGGTTTTGTCATCTGTCATAGCAATGCAGAGGGTGTACTGGATCGAGAGATAGCATTAAGCGTTGGTGAAATTCCCAAGGCTATTACAGTTTCAGAGGAAGAAAGTGAGTTGGTCTGCCTGATCTATACGGATGAAAGTACAGCAGAGGATTCCTGTCTGCTGCGAGTCTACGATTGGGAGGGAGGACGACTGCGGGAATATCATCTGGAGCAGATGAGTGGGCAACCGATTCGACAACTGTTGATGACAGTTTCCGGGCAGATCTATGCAGCTTCCGAACAGCAGCTGTTTGTCATTGCCGCAGATGGAAGCTCCTGCAGCAGTTACGCAATTCATGGAGAACGGCTTGCGGGGATTGCCATGGATGAAGCGGAGAATCTCTATGCAGTACAGAGTCATAACGGCAGCTATGAAATAATGGCGGTCATGTGCAGGAAATTTTATGTACTGCAGAGAATCAGTATCAGATTTTGGCCTATGATGCTGCCCAGGGAGAGGAATGGGAGATAGCCTGTCTGACCAGACAGGAAAAGGAGCCGACAGCGGAGACAGAGACGGTGGAGAAAATTCCCTTAGCGATTGCCACAGTGGTAAAAGAGGGAGGAGCATACATGGAAGCCATCGTCAACTTTAACCGCAGTTATCCGAACTATCATCTGCAGCTAAAAGATTACACAGATGAAAATACTGCCAGACAGCAGCAGATTCAGACCTCCTTATTGGGCAGTGATGCACCGGATATCCTGGAAGTATACAGTATGTCGGATTATGAAAATTATGTGGATAAGGGATATCTGGAACCGCTGACACCTTATCTGGCAGAAAGTGAGAAAGTGGGTCTGGAGGATTTTCTGCCGGAAATCGTGGAGGCATATACCAGGAATGGACAGATCTATGCAATTCCGACTACATTTACAGTGAAAACTCTGGCCTGTTCCCCAAGCCTATTAGGAGATTAGGAGAGCGGACGGGCTGGACTATAGAGGAATTTCTGGATTTTTTGGAGGAGTATCCCGGTACTTATCTGTCAGAACTTCATTCTAATCTTACCAGGGAAGAATTAACAGCGAAACGCCTGTTGGGAATCGTGCTGGACAGAGGACTGGAGGGCTTTATAGACTGGGAGACCGGGGAGGTGCAGCTGGATAGCGAGCGATTTCGAAATATAATGGAGAGGATTCGGAATATCACCGTGGCTCAAAAGAACCCTGCAGAAGAAGTGATCCTTTGGGAAGTCGGGATCTACCAGGCAGCAGCTGTGCGGGATCTGGAATATGAGAACCATGAAGCGGTAGTGCTGATCGGATATCCCACTGCAGAAGAGGGGGAGAGCAATGCCATGTTGTTCCCCGGTCAGCCGCTGGCTATTACAGGAAGTTCTGAGGAAAAAGAGGGAGCCTGGCTGTTTATTGAGGGGCAGCTGGCATCGGAGCGTACCTATCGTGGATTTGATCTGCCGACTCGTGTGAGTCAGCTGGAAAAGAAGTTGGAATTGGAGTGGGATACCTACCGGGAACTGCCGGACTGGTATAATTTGTCAGAGGAGGCAGCAGCAAGCTATGTGATAACGGAGCGTCAGATGAATATGGCAAAAGAGACCATAGAAAAAGCTGTGTTCAGGAGTGATACCTGGCTGCAGATCCGCTGGATCATTCAGGAAGAGGCAGAATATTATTTTTCCGGATCAAAACCCCTAGATGAGGTGATTGATATTATGCAGAACAGGGTACAGCTGTATCTGAATGAGCGACAATAATAACGTAAAAACCGGATGGACATCCGTTTCAGGGAGTCCATCCGGTTTTTTATGTCACGATGCTTTTCTATAAAACGATCATCGGCCTGGTATACTCATGATACATCTGTCAGTATCTTCTTTTTCAGCCTCGTTCATCAGGCGGACCTGCTCCTTGGCTCAGGCCTTGGCATCGGTTAAACCGTATGTTTCGCATATGTATTCATCAATAACCAAAAAAGCCAGTTTGATGTATGAGTACAAGCATCAAACTGGCTTTTAATCAAAGTCTTTTTTATTTGATACCATTTTCGTAAAACAATCATAGAAAAAGCTGATTAAATATTGACGCCACAAAAACTTGCTGGTATAATATAATATATATCTTAATTGCAAAACACAAAAATGAGCATGTAGATTGAGAGAGGTATTGTTAGAGATGGAGGTGTATTAGAAGATGAAAAGAATTACAATATGTACGCTATTTGCTGTTGTACTATTGTGTACAGGAATGTGTTATACGGTAATGGCTGCCGCTACGAGTTCTTCATGCAAACATAATAATACAAGACGATACGGTGAAACAGTGTCTAACTGGACAGTATCTCATACAGTCACATTGTCTGCAAGCCAGGGACCGCAAACATGTTATGGCACGGCATGGGTAGAGAAGGTTACGGAACAATGTCTGGACTGTGGGCATAGCTGGGAAATTGATACATACATGCATGAACGTCACACTCTCTGTGGAATTAATTATTAACAACATATAAAATTACAGAGCCTCTCTCAATTTATGATTTGACAAAAAAGGAAAAAGTATATGAAGAATAGATGCATATATTTAGTTTTATTTACGCTTGTATTGTTGCCATCATGCGGTTCTTGTCAACTCAATGATGCAGCTGCTGCTTCGGAACAGGAGTCAATAGAGGAAATCGTTTCGGAACAGGAGTCAATAGAAGAAACCGTCACTTTTACCAATCTTTGGAGAAGTGAGATATTTTTTGAGGAGCAGTCGATCGCTTTTTCCAAGGCAAACTCTGATGCGGATATTGTGTATGCGGACAATTCAGGATCCGAGGAAGAGACCGAGAGAGTCCTGATGGATTTGATGCGTGGAGAGGGACCAGATATCTTGTGCTTAGAGACAGAGCAAATGTATAGCCTGGTTAAAAACGACGCATTAGGCATACTGGATACGGTCATTGCGGAAGATAACCGAGATGCAATTCTGCCGGGAGCTATAGAAATCGGAACGATACAGGGAAATTGGTATGGCATTCCCTATGGTTTGCATATAGATACCATGGCAGTGAATTGTATGTATTGGGATAAGCCTGCATGGAAGATTTCTGATGTAATAAACATCATGGAGAACAATTCTGTTAATAGTATTTTTGTAGACTATGGAGGACAGGATACCTGGGAATATAATCTTTCTTTCCTGATAGGAAGAGATTTGGCCAACACACCATTTCTGCAAAACGGAGTGCCGGAATTTGATACGGAGGAGTTTCAGGATTTGCTTCGTTTTGTCAAAGAGAGATCCGGCAATAGTGAGATTGCACCTTCGTTGAAAGATTGCGCTGAAGCATTGAATGCACATGAGATAGTAGGATTGTCCTGCATGATTGATGGGATGGATGTTTTTGGCTCCTATCGCAAATACTTAGGACCGCATTGCAGTTTTATAGGGTATCCTTCAGAGTCTGGGCAGGGCAGCTATTTATTTGAGCAGGGTATGTTTGTAGTAAACAAGGATTCGGTAACAAAAAAAGGAGTGATAGAATTCCTTAATTATCTGATAAGTCTGGACACTCAGCTCTTGATAAAAGATCAAGTCAGCATAAGAACAGACGTCCCAGAGAAACTTTGGCTATATGATGATATCAATGATATGTATTTTATTGCCTTTTCGGATGGGGAAAAGATTCTCGTACCTGAACAGAAGGACTATACTACTTTCCTGACAGAGTATATGGATTTAATAGAGAGTGCAGTGCCGAGAAAAATTTATGACAATGAGGATTTATATGATATTCTTATAGAAGAAGCAGAATCATATTTTGAATATGATAAAGATGTGAAAGAAGTGACTAAAGCAATCCAGAATCGTATGGAGCTGTATTTTAGAGAAAGGCAATAGAAAGCCAAAAACCGGATGGACATCCGTTTCAGGGAGTCCATCCGGTTATTTATGTCACGATGCTTTTCTATAAAACGATCATCGGCCTGGTATACTCATGATACATTTTATGACCGGATTTGGCAGCCTGGACACTGCTGTAAATATCGGCGATCTGTACCTCCCGCCGGAACATATGACTGCCCTCAGGGGTCAGAAGCTTGTCTGCATCAGCCATCTTGGTAATCAGAGGGATGGAGGTATTGCGGTTAATGGCCGTAAGCAGGGGCTTTGCTTCTTCCCTGAAGCCCAGAAGCCGGGCATAGGATGCGGCATCCTGGTTGTCCAGATAAAACTGCATGTTTTCTTTCGAAATATTCAAAAGGATATGCAGCAGGCAGCGGCTGATCCGGGTATAGGTCATATCCTTGGATTTTAACAGGTCACAAAAATCACTGTAAGAGGTGAAATGATAAACATATTTGCGTATTTTATCGGATAGATCCGGAGAGATATCCAGATAATCGGTATAGCCTCTAGACTGCTCAGACAATAGTTTATAATGCAGTATTGTCGAGAAGTCATCCTGATATAGGGGCTGTTCCCGTAAGAAATAATCCGTCAGTACACGATATGCCTCTTCCGGCATCTGCCCCCTGAGCTCGCAGAGACTCCGATTGCTCTGTATGGCCTGACGCAGTGCCCTTGCGGAGCTCTGGAAAGCTCCCAGATATCTGTCCCGGTGGTCTGAGCCGATACGGAGGACATTGACAGGCTGGATCGGGCTGCGGCGTTTATGTAGTGCTTTGATATATTCGATTCCCAGAATGTTGTTGGCGCTGGAAATCACGGTGATATCCGAAGCAAGCTTGGGATAGGCTACCAGTAAGGCGCTGGAGCGGGCAGCAGGATAAGAGTACCCCAGTTTAAGCTTCTCCAGCAGGATCTTCTTATAAGGCTCCGGCTCCTCCAGGAAAATATCTGCAAACTGCGCCAGGGTCTGTATTTCTCCGCATTCGCTGCCAAAGCACAGATAATCCGCCACACCGAGATGATCCAGCATGGATACGGCTCCCCGGGCAAAATATTCAGCGCTGCTGGTGGCATAACAGGCCGGCAGCTCCAATACCGCATCCGCACCGCAGGAGAGGGCGGCCTGTGTACGGGCATATTTATCTACCAGCGCCGGATCTCCCCGCTGTACGAAGTTGCCGCTCATCACCACAATGATATAGTCAGCACCGGTAAGTCTGCGGGCCTGCTGCAGATGATAGGCATGACCCAGATGAAAGGGATTGTATTCCGCAATAACAGCACATACTTTCATGATCGTCCTTATTCCTTTCCGTATTTATTATGATAAAATGACCTTATTCTGGGCGGGTAACGGCCTGATGGCCATCATATCGTGATTGTAAAACAATCATGATAAACTAAATAACGTAGATATATTTCAAGAGATTATGTGAAAAAAATAACATGGAATGAAAACGCTTACATACAGACAGGAATCACGTTTTCTGTGCACACAGAGGCGGAGTTTTGTATTTCAAAATATACAATTTAACGCATATTGCACCTTGTTTATTTTCATTATCTTTAGTATAATATAAACAATAAGGTTTGTTAAGTGAATTTTAATAAGATTTTTATAAAAAATGTTAAAATTTGTAAAAATAGGCAAGCGGCTATTCCGCAGAAAGGAGAAAATATGTCATATATCGACATGATCAAGGACAGAGCAAGGCTCGACAAGAAAACCATTGTACTGCCGGAGTCCAATGATAAGAGAACTCTGCTTGCAGCGGCAAAGATTATGGAGGAGGGGATCGCCAATATCATTATGATTGGAGATGAAGAGAAGATTATGGACGGCGCCGGTTGGCTGGAGGTAGACCTGTCCGGTGTCAAGGTAGTGAATCCCAAGAATACCGATAAGCTCGAGGAGTATGTGGAGCTCCTGTATGAGACCAGAAAGGCCAAGGGCATGACCGTGGAGAAAGCCCGGGAGACGCTGCTGACGGATTATCTGACCTTTGGCATTGTGATGGTAAAGGCCAATGATGCGGACGGCATGGTGGCCGGCGCCTGTCATTCTACCGCTGACACGCTGAGACCTGCCCTGCAGATCTTAAAGACCGCTCCCGGTGTGAAGTTGGTATCTGCTTTCTTTGTGATGGATACGCAGTTTAAGGATCAGGGAGAGAACGGCACCTTTATTTTTGCTGACTGCGGTCTGAATCAGGATCCTACGGCGGAGGAACTGGCTGCTATTGCGGATACTTCTGCCAGAAGCTTTAAGAGTCTGGTGGGGCCTAAGCCTGTGATTGCCATGCTGAGTCATTCCACCAAGGGCAGTGCCAAGCATGCATTAGTGGATAAGGTGGTAGAGGCTACCCGGATTGCTCATGAACAGTATCCGAACCTGACGCTGGACGGAGAATTGCAGACGGATGCGGCGCTGGTTCCCAGCGTGGCTAAGTCCAAGGCTCCGGGCAGCTGTGTGGGAGGTAAGGCCAATGTGCTTATTTTCCCCAATCTGGATGCCGGTAACATCGGTTATAAGCTGGTTCAGAGACTTGGAGGGGCAGAGGCATACGGCCCTATGCTGCAGGGAATTGCAAGGCCGGTAAATGATCTTTCCCGGGGCTGCTCCTGGCAGGATATCGTGGGGGTAGTAGCGCTGACTGCGGTTCAGGCACAGCTGGTATAACCCCCCGGCCAGGCTTACATAAGCCCGGATGCGGGCTAGCTCATGCAGATGCGCACCTGTATCCGTAAGCGCTGAAGAATATGCCATAATATGAAATTGAGAAAGGAAGCCAGAACATGAATATTTTAGTTATCAACTGTGGGAGTTCTTCCCTGAAATTCCAGTTAATTAACTCTGAGTCCGAGCAGTGTATTGCAAAGGGACTGTGTGAGCGTATCGGTATCGAGGGCAGCCGGATCACTTACACTCCCGCCGGAGGAGAGAAAGAGCAGACGGTGACAGCCATGCCGGATCACACGGAGGCGATCCGCCTGGTGCTGGAGGCGTTGACTAATGAAAAAACCGGTGTGGTGAAGTCCCTGGAGGAGATTGGAGCAGTGGGCCATCGCGTGGTACATGGCGGGGAGAAATTCGCAGAGTCCGTGATCATTGACGATCAGGTGCTGGCTGCTATTGAGGCATGTAACGAACTGGCGCCCCTGCACAATCCGGCCAATCTGATTGGCATAGACGCCTGCAGAAAGCTGATGCCCGGCACGCCAATGGTAGCCGTGTTTGACACCGCTTTCCATCAGACCATGCCGGAAGAAGCTTATATGTATGGCCTGCCGGTGGAGTATTATGAAAAGTATAAGATCAGACGCTATGGCTTCCACGGCACCAGCCATTCCTATGTCTCCAGGCGGGCAGCGGAGGTACTCAGGGTTCCCTATGAGGCTTTAAAGACCATTGTATGTCATCTGGGCAACGGCGCCAGCGTATCTGCAGTAAAGAATGGCAGATGTGTGGATACCTCCATGGGTCTGACACCTTTAGAGGGCCTGATCATGGGAACCCGCTGCGGGGATATTGATCCGGCTATCATGGAATTTTTGGCCCATAAAGAGAATAAGAGCATTGATGAGATCATGAATATACTGAATAAGAAATCCGGCGTGCTGGGCCTTTCCAATTATCTCTCTTCCGATTTCAGGGATCTGGAGGATGGCTATCATAAGGGAGATGCCTATGCGATTTGCGCCATGAAGACCTTTGCCTATCGTGTGGCGAAATATATCGGCGCTTATGCGGCCGCCATGAACGGTGTGGATCTGATTTGCTTTACTGCGGGCGTGGGTGAGAATTCTCCTCTGGTGAGAACGCTGGTTTGTGAGTATCTGGGTTACCTGGGAGTGGCTGTTGATCAGGAAGCCAACGGCAAGCGGGGGGAGGATATTGTGATCAGCACGCCGGATTCCCGTACCAAAGTGATGGTGGTTCCCACCAATGAGGAACTGGCTATTGCCAGAGAAACCGTGCGGCTGGTGTAAGAGTATGTTCTCTGAAAAAGTACTTGACATGTTTTTCGGCACGGAGTAATTGAATGGAAAATGAATAGCGGAACACAAACCGTTAAAGTGGAGATAAAAACAGTAGATGCGCTCACAGAGAGACCGGATGCTGAGAAAGGTTGGAAATGCAGGCTGTTAAATGGACCACTGAGGGCATGAGGAAAGGCTGTGATATGCAGATAGGAGGCCGAGTATTTCATGACGTACGCATACGTCAGTTGCAAGGGATATGTTGGTATCCTGAAAGAGCATGCTGTTTGCAGCATGAAACAAGGTGGCACCGCAGGTGTATTGTATTCTGACCCGTCCTTGACAGAGAAGTAATCTGTTATGGACGGGTTTTTTGTGTGTATTAACCGAAAGGAGGAGGCGCTTATGAAGATCAGACCCACTTTGAATGAGGTAAGGGAGATCCTGAAAGAGGGGAATTACGGAGTGATTCCGGTGAGCACGGAGATCTTTTCCGACAGCACCACACCGATTGAGGTGCTGATCCCCGAAGGAAAAGCCATCATGGATAATTTTCTGACAGAAAAAAACAGTCAAAAGCAGGAGTTTTGAGAATGAAATCAGAAAAGTGGAGAAAAAGATGATTCGAGAAGCAATTATTCAGTTATCGAAAGGGCAGGACATTGGTTATGAGATGGCCAAGGCGGTAATGAATGAAATTGTGTCAGGAGAAGCTTCCGACATACAAAAGAGCGCCTATCTGACGGCTTGGATGCCTTTGAATATATTGCAAGAACCGAAGGGATTATCTGCGCCGTGGAAAGCGCCCACGCAGTGGCCCATGTGAGAAAGATAGCGAAAAACAACAGTCCCGACCAGAGCGTTATCATCTGTCTGTCAGGCCGGGGAGATAAGGACGTGGCAGTGATTGCCAGATACAGGGGGGTGGAGCTTCATGAATAAGACACAAAGCAGAATCAGCAGGGCGTTTGATACGCCGAATCAAAAGGCATTCATCGGGTTTCTGACAGCGGGAGATCCCTCTGGCTTTTATGACCTATGCCAATCCCGTGTTCCATTACGGGTATGACCGCTTTTTTGCAAAATGCCGGGAGCTGGGAGTGGATGTGGTTATCGTTCCTGATCTGCCCTATGAGGAAAAGGCGGAGATGGAGGGGCCGGCGGATGCCTGCGATGTTGCGCTGATCTCCCTGATCGCCCCGACCTCTCAGGAACGGATTCGCCGGATCGCCGGGGAAGCGAAGGGCTTTATCTATGTGGTTTCCTCCATGGGCGTTACGGGAGTCCGGGGAGAGATCAATACGGATCTGGGAGCCATCGTAGAAGAGATCAGGAAGGTGACGGATATTCCCTGCGCTATTGGTTTCGGGATCAGCACTCCCGAGCAGGCCCTCAGTATGGCGGCAGTATCCGATGGGGCCATCGTGGGCAGCGCCATCGTCAGAATCATTGCCCGGGACGGAGAGCTGGCAGCTCCTGCTCTGTATGAATATGTAAGGAGTATGAAGGAGGCGGTATTGAAGGCCTGATATTATTATTCAGAAACAGCAAAAATTGAAAAAAATGTGGAAATCGGCGTGTATATATGCTAGACTTGTAACCAATGTATTGCAGTAACACAAGGAGGAGAATGCGGTGAGCATCAGTACACAATCTGAGAATATTCTGGAATTTAAGTCCCTGTGCCGAGCCTTTGAGGATGGCTTTGTGGCGGTAGATGATTTCAACCTGACTATAAAACGGGGCGAATTTGTGACTTTTTTAGGGCCTTCCGGCTGCGGTAAGACCACAACCTTAAGGATGCTGGCTGGTTTTGACCTGCCCAGCAGCGGGGAGATCCTGTTAAACGGAAAGGATATTACCAGGCTCCCGGCCAATGAGAGGCCGATCAATACGGTCTTTCAGCGTTATGCCCTTTTTCCCCATCTGAATATTTTTGACAATATTGCCTTTGGCCTGAAGCTGAAAAAGCTGCCCCGGACAGAGGTGGTAAAGAAAGTGAAGAAAGCCCTGGAGATGGTGGATCTGGAGGGCTTTGAGTCCCGGACTGTGCAGACGCTCTCGGGCGGGCAGCAGCAGCGGATCGCCATTGCCAGGGCCATCGTGAATGAACCCCAGATCCTGCTCCTGGATGAGCCCTTGGGCGCACTGGATCTGAAGATGCGCAAGGAGATGCAGCTGGAGCTGAAGAGTATGCATGAAAAGCTGGGGATTACCTTTATCTATGTGACCCATGATCAGGAGGAGGCACTGACCATGTCTGACAAGATCGTGGTCATGTCGGAGGGACGGATCCAGCAGGTAGGTGCGCCGGAGGATATCTATAATGAACCGAAGAATGCTTTTGTAGCGGACTTTATCGGCGAGAGCAATATTTTCAGCGGCATTATGACCGGCAAATACCGTGTGCGCTTCTGCGGTGCGGAGTTTACCTGCGTGGATGATGTGGAGAACGGTACGATGATCGATGCGGTGCTGCGTCCGGAGGATATTCTGATCACGCCGCCCCAGGAGGGCATTATCCGGGGAACGGTCACATCGGTGGTGTTTAAAGGGGTGCATTATGAGATTACGGTGCAGTCCGGTAAAAATGAGATCGTCATTCAATCTACCAGAAAAGCCCAGGTGGGAAGTCAGGTGGGGCTTACCGTGGAGCCGGAGGGCATACATATTATGCTTGCCGAGCATACGGTAAACAGGATCGAGGCAGGCATTAATAGCGGCTACCGGCTGGATTTTCTGGATGGAGAATGGGATTTTGATATTACCGGGCTGATCCCCGGCTCCCGCATCAATGAGGCGGATACGCTGGTGGACGCCCACGGGGATGAGATCGACGCCTCCCTGCTGCGGGTGATTGTTTCCATAAAGCCGGAGGATATCTCCATGAGCGATGATGAGGAAGCCGGTGTGGTGAGGGGACATATTATCAACCTGATATATAAGGGCGATCATTACAGCTATATTGTCCGCACGGACGAGGATGAGGACTTTATCGTGCATGATGAATATCTGTGGAATATGAATGACTATGTCAGCCTGATCATTCCCAAGGATAAGCTGCAGTATGCACTGAAGAAGTAAGGGAGGAAAAAGAATGGGAGCATTTCGTTTTACCAGAAAGCAGCTCTGTATTCCCTACGCAGTGTTTTTGATCTGCTTTGTGGCGGCGCCGCTTCTGGTGATTATCTACTATGCATTTACCAATGGGGAGGGGCAGTTCTCCCTGATGAACCTTGCGGGCTTTTTTACCAGCCCCTATACCATAGGTACTCTGGCCTACAGCTTTGGTATTGCGGCAGTGACTACCTGTGTGTGCCTGCTGCTGGCTTACCCCATCGCCTATATTCTGGCCCGAAGCCAGTGGCGTCAGAAGCCGGTGATCGTGGTCATGTTTGTCATGCCCATGTGGATCAATTTTACCCTGAGGATCACGGCGCTGAAGGAGATCCTGACAGTGATCGAGGGAAACCTGGCATATCACCCGTTTTTAAATACCATTATCGGCATGACCTATGACTTTCTGCCATTCATGATCCTGCCCATGTATACCACGCTGCTGAAGCTGGATAAGAGTCTTTTAGAGGCGGCGGCAGACCTGGGCGCCAACCCGGTGCAGGTATTCTGTAAGGTGACGCTGCCGCTGTCAGTGCCCGGTATGATCAGCGGTGTGGTTATGGTTTTTCTGCCCTCCATGACCAACTATGTGGTATTGGATATGCTGTATAACAGCACATATATCATGGGCAGTCTGATCGGCAGCTATTTCAGTGCCTACGACTGGCATAACGGCTCCATGATTGCTCTGGTTCTGCTGGTAATTATCCTGATCTTCACCCTGTTTACGAATCGGTACACAGACGAGGATACCGGTAACAGAGGAGGTGCCCTGCTATGAGAAAAAATGTTTTTGGCAGTGTTTTTATTGGAATCATGCTGGTCCTATTATATCTGCCGATATTGGTTCTGGCATTTTACAGCTTCACCACTTCTGCCAATATCGGGTCTGTCCATGGCTTTACGATGGATAATTACCGGAATTTGTTTTCCAATGAGGAACTGCGGGAGATGATTCTGGGAACGGTGCTGCTTGCCGTTGGCTCGGCATTGGCGGCAACGTTGCTGGGAACCCTGGGGGCCATCGGCGCCTTTTATTCCCAAAAAGCGGTAAAGGGTTTTGTGGGTGCATTGAATCAGGTACCGGTGATTAATGCAGATGTGGTGACGGGCTTCTCCGTATGCATTATGCTGGTGGTGGTAATGGGGATTGATAAAAGTACCTATGTGCCCCTGGTGGTGGGACATGTGGTGCTGTCCGCTCCCTTTGTCTATCTGTCCGTGGTACCGAAGCTGAAGCAGATGGATTCCAGCCTGTATGAGGCGGCCATGGATCTGGGAGCCACGCCCAGGCAGGCGCTGGCAAAGGTGGTGCTGCCCCAGATCCAGCCGGGAATTCTATCCGGTTTTGCACTGGCAGTGACTCTGTCTCTGGACGATTACTTTATTGCCAGCTATACAAAGCCGGCTACCTTTGATACCATCAGTACCTATGTGGTAAATGCCACAAAGGGGTCCCAGACGGAGATCAAGACGGCGCTCTGGGCCCTGTCCACATTGATATTCCTGATTGTGATCCTAGTGGTGGTGCTGATGAACCTGTCGGGAAGAAAGGTGGGTGACGGGGATGGAAAATAGAAAATGTCGTAGACTCCCGGTCTTCTGTCTGGCAGTTTGCCTGGGGGCAGCGTCACTGGGCGGCTTTCTGCCTGCGGGCAGGGGGCTGGGGCATGTGATGGCCAAGGAGGAGGTGATCACCCTCCGGGTCTGCAACTGGGAGGAATATATCGACCTGGGAGACTGGGACGAGGAAGAGCGGATCGAGCTGGACAACGGAGTGGAGATCCTGGGCCGGGAGGCCCTGTACGAGGAGTTCGAGGACTGGTATTACGAGACCTACGGGAAGCGTGTGCAAGTGGAATATTCCTGCTTTGGCACCAATGAGGATCTGTATAATCAACTGACCCTGGGTGATACCTATGATTTGGTCTGCCCCTCCGATTATATGATCATGAAGCTGATGGCGGAGGGGCAGCTGGAGCCCTACTCGGAGGACTTTTTTGATCAGGATAATCCTGAGAACTATTACCAAAGATGCGTATCCCCCTATATTGCAGAGGTTTTTGCAGAAAATGAAATAAACGGGGAAAGCTGGGAGCGCTATGCGGCCTGCTATATGTGGGGCGTCACGGGAGTGCTGTATAACCCGGAGCTGATGACAGAGGAAGAGGCTTCCACCTGGGCGGTGTTTGATAATCCTGCTTTCTACCGGCAGATCACCCTGAAGGATAATGTGCGGGATACGTATTTTGCCACCCTGGGCTATCTGCGGCAGGAGCAGCTGACGGATGCAGCCTTTCTGGAAGCGCCTGACTATAGGCAGCGGCTGGCGGATATGATGAACGATGTGTCTCCAGAGACCATTGAAGAGGTGGAACAGCTGCTGGGCGGCATCATGGGGAATATCTATGCGCTGGAAACCGACAGCGGCAAAGCGGATATGGTGACCGGCAAGATCATCGCCAATTATCAATGGTCGGGGGATGCAGTATATGCTATGGATCTGGCTGAGGAAGAGGGAGTGTATCTGCAGTTTGCGGTTCCCAGAGAATGCACCAATCTGTGGTTTGACGGCTGGGTAATGCTGAAAAACGGTATCGGGGATGATGAGGAAAAAAAGCAGGCGGCCCAGGCCTTTGTCAATTTCCTGTCCAAGCCGGAAAATGCGGTGCGGAATATGTACTATATCGGCTATACCTCCGCCATCGCCGGAGGGGAGGACGATACGGTATTTTCCTACCTGAACTGGTGCTACGGCGCCGAAGATGAGGAGGATAGCATCGCCTATCCTGTGGGATATTTTTTCAGCGGCGATAATGCCGATGAGGATTATATCGTCCGTACCACCCAGGAACAGGTGGGCAGACAGCTGTATACCCAGTATCCCTCCGAAGAGGTGATCTCCCGGGCGGCAGTTATGGGATATTTTAATGAAGAAGAGACCCGCAATATCAATCAGATGTGGATCAATATCCGCTGTCTGGATGTACGGGAGATCCCGCTGTGGTGTTTGCTGCTGACGCTGCTGCTGGCGGCTGGGATATTGGCCGCAGTGTTCCTGCATAAGAAAAATCATTATCTGGGCTAAAAACCTGTTGACAAATTTAGGCTGCTTATGTATAATATGTCAGTGTGTGAAAAGCAGTGCACGAATATTATGCATAGGAGTAGCTATGTTCATTCAATTATCCGATGTATTTACGTCCGAGGGAAAGCAGATGCGTGCGGAGGCGGAGCTTGAGATGACAAGCTTTGATAACGGCACAGAGAGTTATGCTATTATAGAAAAATCTCCTGTTTCCTTTGCGTTTACCAACCTGGAGAAGGGTAAGGTATTGGTGGAGGGGGATTTGCTGCTGACTCTGAAGGCCGTCTGTGACAGATGTCTGGCAGAGGTGCCGGTGGTACTTGAGCTGCATGCCCAGCGGATCGTGATTTCGCCGGAGATGGGTACGGAGGATGAAGAAGCGGATGATCTGAGTTTTATGGAAGGTTATCAGTTGAATGTTGAGACTTTCGTGCATAATGAGATCATTGATAACTGGCCTGCAAAGATTCTGTGTAAGAGCGACTGCAAGGGAATATGCCCGGTATGCGGACAGGATCGTAATGTGAGGGAGTGCGGATGCGACAGCTTCGTTCCCGATCCACGGATGGCAGTGATACAGGATATCTTCAAAGCAAAATGAAAACAGGATCTGTCCGTACAGATGCGGACTTTGATAAGGAGGTGTAACGATGTCTATTTGTCCTAAGAATAAATCTTCCAAAGGTAGAAGAGATCAGAGAAGAGCGAATTGGAAGATGAGCGCTCCCACTTTGGTAAAGTGCAGCAAGTGCGGCGCACTGATGATGCCTCACAGAGTCTGCAAGGCTTGCGGTTCTTACAATAAGAAGCAGGTTGTAGAGGCTGACTGATGGATACTCCATAAGAGACATAAGACTTTTCCGCTTGCGGGGAAGTCTTTTTTCGTATCGGGGAAATGAATTACCTATACAGAAAGGATCCTGCTATGCCAAACAAACGCTGGATTTTATCCGGTTTTTTAAGCAGAAAGAAAATACGAACGCAGCTCTGCTCCGTGTATTTCGGGGCGGTATTTATCCCCATCCTGGCAGTAGGCATCTATCTGCTGATTTATGTGTCCGGGCTTCTGACCAATTATTACCAGGAGTCGCTGCAGGCGGAAAATACCAGGGTAAGGACGATTTTTTCCGAACTGACGACCCAGGTGTACAAGAAGACTACGGATATCCTGTTTGACGAGGAGGTTACCGGTCTGCTGACGGCTCAGGAGACTTTGGCGGAGGGGACGAATTCTTCCACGCTTTACTGTATGCCGGTAAACCAGCTGATTCTCTCTAATGTGGAGATTGCGGACATTACCGTCTATACGGACAATCCCTATGCGGCGGAGTATCTGCACTTTGAGAGGATTACCGATGAGCTGGCGGGACAGGAGTGGCTGCAGAGGGCGATGGAGAGTTCTGTAAGCTTCTGGACAACCATGGAAAGAGTGGATGCAAGCGGGAGATCCCACTGGAGCCTCTGTCTGGTGAGAAGGGTGGCGGGCATCGGCAGTGACAGGTGCGCCGTCATGGTGGTGAGCATGGATGATAATTATCTGCAGAGCCGTATTAACAGCAAGAAGTTTGGAATCCGGATCCTGACGGATGACAACAATACCTGCTTTAGTTCGGCAGTCCGGGATTACGGGAAGCCGGTGGAACTGGAGATTGACTTTGAAGACAATTATTTCCGGTCAAGCGACCGTTGCCGGGGGGAGGATGGCAGACTGATATACTGCGACATTGCCGCACTGAGTATGTACCGCTGCACCAGCAATACCTATATTATGATTACCAGCGAAACGGCTTATGCGGAGATCCGCCAGATCCTCCTGGCCTGCTGCCTGATCATCCTGGCAGCTTTGGTTCTGCCTCTGGTGCTGATCCTTTTCTTTGTGGGATATTTTTCTGACCGGGTTAAAGTACTTCGGCGGGAGATGAAAAAGGTCACGAATGAGGAATATGATATTCTGCCGGATTTTCAGGGGGAGGACGAATTATCTGAAGTATTTTCGGATCTGCAGACCATGGTAAAAAACATTAAGGAGAAGGATGCCAGGGTATACCGCAGCCAGCTGCAGGAGCAGCAGCTGCAGAATGAGCAGCAGAAGATGGAGATGAAGATGCTGGCCAGCCAGATCAACCCGCATTTTCTGTACAATACGCTGGAGAGTCTGCGGATGCAGGCTCTGACCGATGGAAACCGGGATGTG
Source organism: uncultured Acetatifactor sp. (assembly GCA_944381545.1). GTDB lineage: Bacteria > Bacillota > Clostridia > Lachnospirales > Lachnospiraceae > Acetatifactor. Next base: position 17,244 of record CALWLO010000021.1, read on the forward strand.
GCAAACAGTATCAAGCTTTTGGGGAAGGCCATGCGCTATGTGCTGGAAAATACGGGAACGAGCTTTATCACGCTGAAAAAAGAAATTGATTATATTGAAACCTATCTCCATATCCAGAAGTTCAGATTTGGCGACCGGGTGAATTTTACCATTTGGGTGGCTCCGGATATTGTTGCGGAAAAGCTGCTGATCCTTCCTTTTCTGTTGCAGCCGGTGATTGAAAATGCCATAGTCCATGGGCTGGAGAAAATGACGGAGAACGGCCGGATTCAGGTAGAGCTTTCCCGAACGGAGGAGCTTTTACAGGTAATTGTGTCGGATAACGGTATCGGTATGGACAGGGAAGAGCTGGAGCAGCTGAAAGAGGGCATGAACAGAAACACGCTGACTGCCGGAAGCAGTATCGGACTGGGGAATATTAACCGAAGGATCAAACTCTGCTATGGCCGGGAGTATGGTATTTCCATTGAAAGCAGGAAGGGGGAGGGGACCCGGGTGATCCTGCAGATACCGGCAAAATCAGTGGAGGACTGATGCCCGGCATGTAAAATAATGCGTGTATTTCATGTCAAAAAGCATCTGTTTCTTTTTTGAAGTAAACCGGATAAAATTTATAGTGTAGGTTTATACCAGTACTTAATCGTTTGAAAAACGCAGAGTACAAAAATCATAGGAGGGTTTATTCATGAAAAAGAAGATGAAAAGACTTTTTGCTTTTCTTCTTGCCGGCGTGATGATGTTCTCTACATTGTCCCTTACGGCGGCCGCAGAAGAAGAAGAGTACCTCATGTTCTTGGCTTACGGCGGCGACGCCGCAGAGAGCAATGACTGGGGACTGCAGTATTACGGCGACGGCGCTGCAAGCAATGTAGGCGACATTACTGCGACAACGGCTATGGCAAAGGTGGGAGATACCGTTACTATCAGCCTGACCATGCCGGCGCCTGCTGTTTACACTTGGTTTATGGCGCCTGTATTGGTAGCCGAAGGCGTGACCAACGTGGATTACACTGTGGATAAGGTAGTGATTGACGGTACGGATATTACCGATACGGTTGATTTCAGCCTGGGCGAGGATGAATGGTGGTATGAAGGCACCGGCGATTACACCGCAGAGCAGGCGATCCGCTTAAAGGGCGGCTACAACGAATGGGCAGATAAGTATATTGCAGAGTCTCCTGCAAACTTTACCACCATCGAGTACACCATTACCCTGAATGCAGTGGAAAAGGGTGCGGCAGGTGCGGCGGATACCACTGGTGCGGCGCCTGTGGATATGCCTATGTTCCTGGCTTACGGCGGCGATGCTGCGGAGAGCAATGACTGGGGGCTTCAGTACTACGGTGAGGGCGCTGCAAGCAACAGCGGTGATATTGTTGCGACCAATGCGGTTGCCAATGTGGGAGATACCGTAACCATCGGCCTGACCATGCCAGCACCCGCTGTTTACACCTGGTTTACCGCACCCGTTATTGTGGCAGAGGGCGTGACCAGTGTGGATTATACCATTGAAAGCGTTACCATAGACGGCCAGGAGGTGCTTGATACCCTGGATCTGACTGCCGGAGATGACGAGTGGTGGTATGAGGGCACCGGCGACTATACCAATGAGCAGGCGATCCGCTTAAAGGGCGGCTATAACGAGTGGGCAACTCAGGCAATGTCTGAATCTCCCGCAGGATTTACCGAGATCATGTATACGATCACCATTAATGATGTAACCACCGGAGGAGCAGCCGGCGGAGCTGTTCCCAGTACCGAGTCCTACCAGGCGTTTATTGCCATTGGTGCGGATAAGGATGCGGAGAATGACTGGGGATATAACTATGTGGGTGAAGATGCGGAGGGAATTACCGCAGTGACCGGCGAATTAAAGAACGGCGAGACCACCACCCTTTCCCTGACCTTTGACAGCCCGGTATTTTATACCTGGTATCTGGCTCCCTGCTTTGTAGTGGAGGATGCTGCTCTGATTTCCGAGGAATCTACCTTTGACGTAAAGGTATACATAGACGGCGAGGAAGTGACTCCTGATATGTCTGCCGGCAAGTCCTGCTGGGCAGAGGGTACGGGCAATTTCGCACAGTGCATCCGTATCGGCGGCGGCTATAATGAATGGGGCGATAAGTATCTGGCAGAGTCCCCTGCGGGCTTTACCGAGATTACTTATGAGATTACCCCGAATATTTTAGTAAGTGAGCCT
>CALWLO010000022.1 GCA_944381545.1 uncultured Acetatifactor sp.
ATCCATCGGCTCTTAGAATCAGCCCTTCAGCCCAAGGCGGAACCCTGCTCATCTGCTGGCACAAAACTTCAAGACTCATAGAGGGATCAGCTTCTATGATCAGCTCGTCGTGAACATGCGCCACGATGCTGCAGCAGCGCAAAGTCTTCATTGCATACATCAAAATATCTCTGGAAGTGGCCTGGACAATATTCTCGACAAATTTGGGACCGTAACTTTCGATGCGTTCCCATTTCTTCGTACTGCCTACGCCTTCGTATGTTACTGACTCACCGCCAAATCGATTCTCACCCAGGCGTGGTTTCACGTAGGAAAGCGTTCTGCCGGATGGTAGGGTAATAAAAAGGATCCCGCTCTGATAAAAGAACTTCACACCCTTTACAACCTGCGGTTCCTTAGAACGGACCACCTTTTTTACAGCGCTGTCCACATCCCACCAGAAACGGACAATATTAGGATTCGATTGTCTCCAGGCATTTACGAGCGGCTGTAATTCCTCTTCATCGAGGCCCATATCAAGCGCACCCATCGCCTTTAATGCACCCGTAGATCCGCCATACCCGAGCGCCAATTCTGCAATTTTGCCTTTCTGACGCAGGTGTCCGTTTATACCATGCTTTTCAACCGGAACCTTAAACATTTGACTGGCCGAAGCACAATAAATATCTCCGCCATCGACAAATACCTTAGTACGCCAATCCTCACCCGCAAACCATGCTATAACCCTGGCTTCGATCGCCGAGAAGTCAGCCACATAAAACTTCTTGCCTTCTGCCGGTACAAACGCAGTACGGATAAGCTGTGATAAGGTATTCGGGATATCGTCGTAAAGAAGATCCAGAGCTTCGATATTTCCATCCCTGACAAGTGTTCTGGCCTCCGCAAGATCTGCCATATGGTTTTGCGGTAGGTTTTGTAATTGAACAAGCCTTCCAGCAAAACGGCCGGTTCTATTAGCACCATAAAACTGAAACATACCTCTGCACCGGTCATCCGAGCAGGCGGCATTCTCCATTGCCAGATACTTCTTCACCGAGGATTTCGCAAGCTGCTGCCGGAGTGATAATGCTTCCGACACCTCCCCGTCAGTCTCATCGATAAGGGCAGCAACTGCCTTCTTACCAAGCGTTTCTGTCTCAAGTCCATTATCGGAAAGCCACGACTTCATTTGAACGACGCTGTTTGGATTATCCAATTCCGTAAGCTCTTTCATTTTCGTAGTCAACCGTATTCTTCTGTAGCAATGGCAAGACCGATAGCGTTCTTTGCCATCGCTATGGGAGAGTAGCCCACCAAGCCGTCAAAGCCGAGCCCTGGGATGTGCAGCACCTCCGAAGGCTTCAGCCGGACAATGCTTCCCTTTACCGTAGGCGCATCATCTGCGCTGGTGGTGTATTCGTAGTAAAGCTGCCCGTTCACCTCTCTGTCCACCGCCATCCGGTCCGGCATCAGAGGGTAGAGCGCGATCACCTCGCCCCTGCCGTTTCGAATAATCTGAGCATAGGCATTTCCCCACAGGAGAAGATGGGTCATCAGTGTCTCCCGAAATACAAAGGAACTCATCTCCGGATTTGGCTCATCGTGGAGCAGAAGATACAGTGGATGCGTGAGAGCCTTTTCCTTGCTGCCGTCCTCCTTATAGCGGTACAGATGCAGGGGAAGACCTGCGACTGCCTCCGCCAGAATCCGCACGCAGGAATACACCGCCGTCATCTGCATGGCGGAGCGTTCATTGACACACTTTCCGGAGGTGCTTCCGCCAAAGAAGAAGCTGAACGCACTCCCGGAGGTGCGGTTTTCCGGCTTGTCTCTGGAACGGAAAAGCCCTGATAAGATACCCATATAAGTCACCGTCCTTTCAAAAAAAACACACATAAGAAAAGCACCTACCTTTCGATAGATGCCTTCCCCTGTTATTCCTACATTACTTCTTTTTTACAGTAAGCCTGAATCGCCTTATCCGCAAACACCGCCGTTCCAGGCCCTCCTGCTTTATCAATATTGGCTGTTATATCCCCGCCGCCGCTATACATTGCGCCAAGGCCCAGCAATATCTTATCTGTACACGTATAAAAATGCTCTGTGATAAAATCCTGCAGCCTCTTAGCCAATTCTACCGCAGCATTGCTTTCCGGACTTTGATCTTTTATTTTGCCAAACTCCAGAAAGATTTCCATCATCTTGGAATTGAGATAATACTGTTCTTCCTTGCTCTGCCCGGCAGACTTCTTTTCATACTCTTTATAGGCATCTGTTGATCCCCAGGATGCTTTAGCCTGCCTGGCATATTCATCGAGCTTTCTTGTATCAAATGCTTCAAAACTCATTTTTCTCACATGCTTCACTCCAATCATCTTAATTCCACGTGCAAGATCAATCAGATTGTCCAGATGCTCCCTGCGAAGCTCCAGCAAGTGAATCTGCTGTTCCAGAGCTTTGTTTCTGTCGAAATCAGGGCTGTCCAGGATTGCCTTGATATCTTTCAGAGAAAATTGCAGTTCCTTAAAAAACAGTATCTGCTGCAGCCGCTCCAATGCCGTATCGTCATACATGCGGTATCCGGCGTCTGTGACTTTTGTGGCCGGTAAAAGTCCTATCTTGTCGTAATGATGAAGAGCGCGGATACTTACTCCGGATATTTGGCTGACCTCATGTACCGTCATCATTCTGATCACCTCTTTTCCTGTGGTAACCATAGCATAAACTATTACACAACGTCCGAGCCAACACCCTTTCCAAAAATTATATGAATAAAATGCCCCGGCTGTCATAAACCGAAGCACTGGTGTCGTTGCCGCAGCGGATGGCCCTGTCAAGAGCCATGATGGTCGCTATGGCACCGTCAATCTTTTCTGTTGATTTCTCTTTGTCTGCCTTGATATTTCCTGCCGGGTCTGTGCGGATGAAGATGTTGTCCATCATCCACCGCAGCACCGGATGGCCGCCGTGAGCAATACGCTGCTCCAGTGTCAGCTTCATCAACTCCTTGGTGGGAGGAGACATATCCTTAAAGCCCTGTCCAAAGGGAACGACGGTAAAGCCCATCCCTTCCAGGTTCTGCACCATCTGTACTGCACCCCAGCGGTCAAAGGCAATTTCCCGGATGTTGTATTGTTCTCCCAGCTGCTCGATAAACTTCTCAATGTAGCCGTAATGCACCACATTTCCTTCCGTGGTCATCAGAATCCCCTGACGCTCCCACAGGTCATAGGGAACATGGTCCCGCTTGACTCTCAAATCCACCGTCTCCTCCGGGATCCAGAAATAGGGGAGAACATAATATTTATCCTCCTCATCGAGGGGAGGGAACACCAGCACAAAGGCTGTGATATCCGTGGTGGAGGACAAGTCCAGACCGCCGTAGCAGACACGGCCTCTTAGGTCATCCTCAGATACAGGGAAGGCACAGGCATCCCACTTGTCCATGGGCATCCAGCGCACCGCCTGCTTCACCCACTGGTTCAGCCGCAGCTGCCGGAAGGAATTCTCCTCACCGGGATTCTGCTTTGCCGACTCGCAGGCCGCCTTTACCTTGTCGATGCCCACGGTGATGCCAAGAGACGGATTTGCTTTCTTCCAGACCTCCGGGTCTGTCCAGTCCTCATCCTCCGATGCACCGTAAATCACGGAATAAAAGGTAGGATCAATCTTCCTGCCTTCTGCAATGTCGATGGCTTTCTGGTGTACCTCGTAGCAGATGGAATTGGTGTCATTGCCAGCCGTGGTGATCAGGAAATACAGCGGCTGCATCCTGGCATCCCCGGAGCCCTGGAGCATGACATCAAAGAGCTTCCGGTTAGGCTGGGTATGCAGCTCGTCAAAGATCACCCCGTGGGTGTTGAAGCCATGCTTGTTGGCCACATCCGCCGATAGCACCTGGTAGGAGCTGTTGGTAGGCAGATAGGTGATCTTCTTCTGGGACTCCAGAATCTTTACCCGTTTGGAGAGCGCAGGGCAGAACCGCACCATATCCACCGCCACATCAAACACGATCTTTGCCTGATTACGGTCAGCGGCACAGCCATACACCTCCGCCCGTTCCTCGCCGTCCCCGCACAGGAGCAGGAGTGCCACAGCGGCGGCCAGTTCCGATTTGCCCTGTTTCTTCGGTATTTCGATGTAGGCAGTATTGAACTGCCGGTAGCCGTTGGGTTTTAAGACTCCGAACAGGTCCCGGATGATCTGCTCCTGCCAGTCGATCAGTTCAAAGGGCTTGCCTGCCCAGGTGCCTTTGGTATGGCTGAGAGACTCGATAAACATCACTGCGAAATCAGCAGCATCCTTATCGTAGTGCGAGGTCTTCGCCATGAATCTGGTAGGCTTGTATTTCTTCAGCTTTCGCAAGGTCTCACCTCCACAAAAATAAGCCGCATCGCTGCGACTTTCAAAATCTATCTGTACGAGAGAAAGAGCCGTGCGGCTCAGTCCCTGCTGTTGTTTCTTTTACTTCTGTCTCATGCGGATGGCCGGAATCCGTGCCCTTTGCCCGGTCTGCCAGTCTGTGTATGTCGCATTTACTTCCGTAAGTCCGTCCATCGCAAATCCATGTTTCTCAAAGGCTGCGAGGGTAGGAATCAGGCTGGAAAATGTGCTGCTTATAGTAAACTCTGTGATTCCGTTTTCCTTCATGCACTCTGTAATGGCTTCAATGTCCTCATCCCAGATAACCTCGCCAAAATCAATGCTGTCGTTTCCTGCCTCCATGCTCTTTCTGTATGCCCAGAACATGGTGCTGTTGATCCCATAATCCTTAAGGTTTCTTGCCTTCTCTGCAATGGCTCTTTCAAAAAGTTCGATTCTCTTCATGGTGTGTGCCTCCTTGTGTTTTTCTTTTCCCTTTCGGTAGTCTATATATCACTCTGAAGCACATATTTATCAAGTCAATTCGCAGTCATAATGTACACAAAGATGAGCGGCAGGAGCAGGCAGTTTCTTGTGTATCTTATGGCGAAGTACATTCCCGGCAGGAAGCACCTCATTCGGAGATTTTTCTCACCACATCCTCCCCATACACCACGTTTAATCCGCTGCCGTTGTCCCAGCGCATGATCAGGCTGCCCGTATCATCCACACCAAGGACAGTTCTCTGTGTCCCCACTGGAGGAGCCTGGGCATCCTCCATCCGGACCAGCTCCACCCGTGTGCCTGCCGGGAACTGCTGGCACAGCTGCTCAATGATCGCCTTGCTCGGAAGCCTCATGCTTTTTCCCTCCGTTTCTGAATGCCGAGGAGCCGGTCAGGTTCTTCAGCAGGATTTTCCGCTCTGTCTTGTATTCTGCGCCGATAAAGCCCAGCCGCAGAAGGAAGCAGCGGAATGCGTACTTCTCGTTATCCACCGCCTTCTCCGTAACCGTCACCCGCTTGGCGTTTTTGCTCATCTGGCAGAGTGCGGAAATGAAGTGGGTGTATGCCTGAACCGCATCGTTATCCGGCAGTTCCCCAAACCACGGGAATGCTGCCTTTTCCTCCAGAACCTCAATGGGCAGCTCGCTGATTCCCAGGGCTTTCTTGATGAGGCCTCCCTTGGCATCCAGAAGCTTGGTAAGGTTTCCCACATCCACCTTGTCCAGCGGGATCTCCACCGTGAGGCCAGTGCGCTCACTCGCTGCTTCAGGAGTCGAAGATTCCTCGGCCTCTGTGGTCTCTGCCTCTTCCATACTGTCTGCTGCCTCCGCCTTATTGTTGTCAGTCTCTTCTGTGGTATCTGTCTCCATAAGCTCTGCGGCCTCAGTGGCATCTTCCTGAGAGGGAAGGGATTCTTCCTCAGCGAGAACTTCCTCTGCAGAAGCATCCTCAGCAGGAGATTCCTGGGTATCCTGTGTCTCACCCTCAAAGCTTGCTGCCGCAATGGCCTCCAGCACCCGTGCCACTTCCTCGTTGTCTGCATGGGCATCGATCAGGAGCGTCCCTTCCTTGTTGACGGTGAAGCTGCCAATCTCGAAGTTGCAGGTGGGCATAAACTTGTAAACCGCCTTCATCCCTGTTGCCTTCGAGATGACATTGACCAGTTCCTTGCGCTTTGCGCCTGTCACATTGTAGCTGATTTCCATGTGCGTTCCTCCTTCGGTTTTTGGTAGTACATTCATCACTCTTTTTGCCGATAATAGCAAGCAGTATCCGCACATTTCGCTGTAGAATCCATGCCGTTTTACTCCCATGATAACTGTGCAGAGTAGACAATCCGGTGCGGCTGACTCTTATTCCTCCGGCACTACATCTGCGTAGCGGAGAGTTTTTCCGTCCCGCTCCACAGATACGTCCTCAGCGGAGCCTTTCAGTTCCACATACCTTTTTATGATCACATCGCAGTATTTCTCATCCAGCTCGATGGTGCAGCAGCTGCGGTCTGTCTGTTCACAGGCGATCAGCGTGGAACCGCTGCCGCCAAAGGGATCCAGAATGAGAGTGTTGCTCATAGAAGAGTTGGTGATGGGATAGGCCAGCAGCGGAATAGGCTTCATGGTGGGATGATCCGCATTCTTCCTGGGCTTTTCAAACTCCCAGATGGTGGTCTGCTTCCGGTCGGAGTACCACTGGTGCTTCCCGTTTTTCTTCCAGCCATAGAGCACCGGCTCATGCTGCCACTGGTAGGGAGAGCGGCCCAACACCAGGCTGGGCTTCTTCCAGATACAGCAGCCGGAGAGATAGAAGCCCGCATCCGTGAATGCCCTGCGAAAATTCAAGCCTTCTGTATCTGCGTGGAAGACGTAGATGGAGGCGTCCTCCGCCATGACTTTTTCCATGTTGGTAAAGGCATCCAGCAGGAATTGATAGAACTTCTCAGCGGCCATGTTGTCATTTTTGATCTTGCCAGCTGTACCTTCATAGTTCACGTTGTACGGCGGGTCCGTCACTACCAGGTTTGCTTTCTTTCCCTGCATGAGAACTTCGTAGGTTTCCGCTTTCGTGGAATCACCGCACACCAGACGGTGGCGTCCCAGTGTCCACACATCACCGGTTTTAGAAAAGACCGGCTTCTCCAGTTCTTCGTCTACATCAAACTCATCATCCTTTGCCTCGGCGCCGTCATCAAACAGCGCCGCCAGTTCCTTCTCATCAAAGCCGGTGAGCAGAGGATCAAAGTCCATGCCCTGCAGTGCTTCAATTTCCACTCGCAGAAGCTCTTCATCCCATCCGGCATCCATCGCCATGCGGTTGTCAGCGATGATGTAAGCTTTCTTCTGAGCCTCGGTGAGGTGGTCGGCAAAGACACAGGGCACCTCCCTAATGCCTTCCTCCTTGGCAGCAAGGATACGTCCGTGACCGGCAATCACACCATACTCCCGGTCGATAATGACCGGATTGATAAAGCCAAACTCCCGCAGAGAGGAACGGAGCTTTTTAATCTGCTCTGAAGAATGTGTCCTGGCATTATTCACATAAGGTACCAGCTTGGCAATCGGCACCAGCTGCATTTCCGTTGTCGTCTTCATCGCACCAGCCCCCATTCCGCAAATTTCTCAAAGCCGCCAAGGCTCTGGATGTATTTCCTTGCCGTCTCCACGATCTCAGCGTAGGTAATCCCGTCTACCGTTTCATCTCCGATAGCGCAGACAAGCTGCACCGGCTTTCCCGTCTCCTGTGCTTTCAGCCATGCATAGATGTTGACCGACACATCCGCTTTGGAGAGGTCTTTCCCATGCAGACCGCCGCCTGTGACAGAATCTGCCATGTCGCTGCCCAGCTTCCGATTAGTCGCACCGGAGTCCACGTCCGTGCCACCAGTCCAGTCTCCCAGCGGATTGATCTCCGCGTGAGGATACAACTCCTTGAGGTGCTGGCTTCTGGCATTGCTCTGGCAGAGAATCAGCCTTGCCCCATCCAAAATGTACTTCCCATCATAGGGATAAGTGTGATACACACATCTGGCGATCTCGCAGAGTGCTTTCTGTTCCCTGTTTACCGGCATTCCTTTGAATATGCCGTTGTCTCCGCAGCGGATTTTTCCTTCCTGATTATCGGCAAGGTGTCTGTCCTGCGGCACTTCCACATAATCTGTACGCAGCCTGCCGGCAATGCGATGCACAATTGACTCTACCTCATCCTGCGGGATGTATACCGAAGTCTCTGCAATGATGTGGCAGACGCCGTGACCGAGCAGAACCTCCACAGCAATCCTCGGATTATTTTCTTTTCTGTATGCCGCATCCACCATAGCACCGGCGATGCGGTCCGCCATCTTATCCGGATGGCTCGGATTTACCTTTTCAAACATATCCTTATCCTTTCCTCGCCCGAAGCAGACGCTCCATCAAATCATCCTGAGGAGAGACTTCTCCGTAGTCGGTGCTGCAGTTTTCCTTGACAATCTGGAAGATCTCATTCCAGAGCCGCACTGCCTGATTCATGTAGTTGATACCGATATTGATAAACGGCGATGGAATCGGCTTCTGGGTAGTGGGGTGCTTGGAAAGAAAACCCATGCGGTTGGTCATCTCCTCGCACTGGATCCACCGGGCAGAGCACATGGCGTATCGCTCTAAAAGCTGGGGAGATATCTTTGCAGCACATCCCACCTTCTTTAGCCACTCCCAGGTTTCCGTATAGATTTCCTCCGCCTGGAGCGTACTTCCGTCACGCTGCTCGGCAGAAAGGAACTCATGGGGCTTTGACATATCGACACCCTCGACTTCGGGAATATCCAGCACTTCCAGTTTGCGCCCGCCCGGATTGCCGTTCTCGGCCTTCTCCTTGACGGCAGACTTTTTTCTTCCCGCACCGGGTCTCGCACCGCCCCGACCGCCTGTATTATTGGATTTTGTCGGCATTTTCTCACCTCTTTTCCGCAAAAAATAAGCAGCCTCGGCAGGCCGCCCTTAATTACCCTTTTGAAAACGCTTTTTTCGCACATGCGACCCCGCGCCCGTTCCCTGGGGACAGGATCGTAGAGATTTTGACCGCCCCTGGGCCTTTAGTATTTATGCCACCTGTCACCACGCTGTGCATGGATTTTGGAATGGCATGAATAGCAAAGGGACATCAGATTTTTTTCGCTGTGATCTCCGCCTTCTGCCAGGGGTTTGATGTGATGCACTTGCTCCGCTTCAGTAAGCTTTCCTTCGATCAGGCACTGCTCGCAAAGAGGGTGTGCATGAATATAGCGATCCCGGATACGTTTCCATGCGCGTCCGTACCGGCGCTTTGTAGCCGGGTCTCTGTCGTACTTTTCGTAGCGTTTGGCCTCCAGCTTCTCGTGTTCCTCGCAGAACCTCCCGTCCGTTAATCTCGGGCAGCCAGGGTAGGAACAGGGACGCTTTGGTTTCCTTGGCATCGGCTCACCTCCTTTGGGCATAGAAAAAGCCCTGCGGGATTTCTCTCACAAGGCTGGTGCTCATCTTACATTTTGCTGATTCTACTATATCATAGTGTGCACTAATGAAATTGAATACCGGACAGCGAAAAGGAAGAGCAAGTTCCTCAATACCGCCGGATTTCCACGCCGATACCGTGCGGAAGAATTCAGGACAGATGAGATAGATTTCCCTGAAGGCATCAGTTTTCAGAGTCTGTTAGACCTGGATTTCTATCACTCTGGAAAAAATGTCATCATGTACGGTGGAACTGGAACCGGTAAGACCATGCTCTCAATTCTGATTGGCATGTCTGCCTGTAATCAGGAAATTCCGGTAAGATTCTACAGGACAGCCGGGCTAATCAATCTCTTTTCCGAGAGCAAAAGCAGCGGAAAGCTTACCGCACTGAAAAAGAAGCTTAACAGTGCCCGGATACTGATACTGGATGAATTCGGATATGTTCCGTATGACCGGACCGGTTCACAGCTTCTGTTTGATTATCTTTCTGAGATACATGAGCAGAAGTCGGTGATTCTAAACACGAATCTTGAATTCTCACAGTGGGTTAACGTCCTTTATGACCAACGAATGACAACGGCACTGATTGGCAGGCTCACACACCATGTGGAACTGGTTCTGTTTCCTGGAGTCAACAATCGGTTACGAGAATCAAGTATCAATGAAATCCTTTCAAGAATCAGCAGTCAGGAGACAGGTAACAATGGCTAAAAATAATAAAGTTATCAAGGAACAAAGTTTATATCAAAATCTTCAGAAGCGCTATGAGGAGATGAATGATTATCTTCTTGATCTCATAGATGCTCAAAAGCGTGCCGAAGAAGATTTGAAATATCTGAATGATTTCATCCGATATAAAAAACTGGATGAGGAGTTCCGCTATTTCAGGGAACATGCACATGAGGAATATGAACCGGATTTACCGTTTCCACACTTCTCGCTGTAGCAATTAAATAAAGTCTGCAATGGCTTTTGGCTGGTTTACACAGCCAGCCGAGGCTTTGCAACTTTCTCCAATTTGGAGATGCAACATTCTCCAAAAATACTTTTCAACTTTTGCCAAAAAGTACTTGCAAAAAACAATCCAGGTTCTTATCCAGATCACCACGGCAATGAGCCATCATCCACACGATATTTTCATCATAATCGTCGTAATGGTAATCTCCCTCGTGAGTTTCAAACCAAATAGATACTGCAACATCGAAATGTATCTCCATGCCTGGTTTGTCTTCAACCCACACGTGTTCAACCTTGACATCTGAAATCTCTGTCTCTCCGGCACGATGGATTCTTCTTAATTCTATGCCCAAGGAATCAAGGTTTGCCTCCAGGTAGCTTTCGGCAGCCGCCCAGAAATTATTATCAAATCTCTTTTTTACATATTCAGCAAATGAACGATGTGCTGCTGCCATAATCTACCCTCCTTAAAAGGTTCTCACTTTAAACGACCTTTTTCATTCCTCGTCATCTTCCTCTATTACCACTTTATATCGTTTTCTCAATCCAGAGCGAGTTTTTGAAACAAAGGCATGAAACTGCCGTGCATCCTTTAGACCAAGAATCTCTGCACACTGAACGGCATTACCAAACGCAATTATCTCTTCGGTATCTTCACGATATACAGTATAGTATTTCATCACAATTCCTCTCATGGTAGTATTGGCCGCAATGCTTCAGCCACATTGTCGGAATCATTACCAAAAATCAATTCGTAATAATCAATCGAATCAACTGCTAAAGGAAGTGCCGCTGTTTCTGTTGAACGCATAATCTTTGCTTTACTTTCTGCACCTGGAAATGCAAAACCACATTTCTTTACACCTGTTAGAAGTACATATGAAAGTAGCTGATGTGTATCTGCTCTGGCGCTTCTGGTATTCGGCTTGTATTTTGCATCTATAACAGCAACTGGATTCTGCGTGTCATTATCACGAATAATAATGTCAGGAATACAATACGGCATCAAATGTATGCCTCGTTCAACTTCTGAAATGTCTGTAACTCCCTTTTGAATAAAAAGTCTTTTCGAATAGCGGTCTAACGAATATTTATTTGAGTCAATTGCTCTCTTAAGAACAATACGAGTATAAAACTCAAACAAAGCCTCCATATTAATCATATATGGGATTGTAAAAACACTTTTCGCAATCGATTGACCTTCTTCGGTTTTATAAGCGTAGTATTTTTGACCATATATGCATCTTGCCTGTTGCAGCAAAGGTTTGTAATACATATACAGCCCTGATGCATCCGCACCATTAAAATCACTGGTCTTGATACGAACGGTCTTAACCCGTCGGAATGAATTCATGCAGTAAGCCACTCGTTTTGACACTTCTGATGTAGCAGGAAAACGTCTACCTATGATTTCCTTGCATTTTATCAAAGTAGCCTTTAAAATCCTATTCTCGATATTGTCTTCGGTGAAATCAATATATTTACAATAGAACCTGTCATTTCTTCCCTTACAAGTGTTCATGCGTATATTTTTTTGGATTTCAATTTTCCCTCTGACCTTTGAAGAATAATTTTCTTCTTGATGGAACATTGTTTTTTTCAAACCCTTTTTGCACAAACCATAACAGGACGAAACAAAACTTAATGCGTATAAAAGTTCTCCATCTTGTTCTATGTCTTGAGAAAGCTTAATAAGAGGCTGGTCATAGAACACTTGGAACAAAGACCTCCCATCCGCATCCATTTCAGCAATATAATCATCGTATTCATCATCAGTCATCACGGTCTCAAGCATATGCCAAGGTTCCATACCATACTGCGAGTTTACTACAACGATGTGTTCTTTGCCGGATGATTGTAGATAGCGTCCATTCTTATCATAAAGCCTTCCAACGCCGACATAACCGCTGCTCCAAAGTCGACCTTGAAATTTATGAATGCCAAAGTTAAGTTCTGGAGTCGACAGGTCAACTTTAGACCATACCTCATCTCTGCTATTCAGTACAGACCAGTCATTTATTTGGTGTATTATTACATCTCGTGCCATAACATCACCTTCCTAATTAATATCCTATCTTCGTCCTCACTTCTTCAACAAAAGTTCCAACATATTCATTGTCAATACGCTTTCCTGCACGAGTCATGTTTCCGAATTCCTTCGCATACAACATGATATTATCACTGATGAAACGTACTCTCTCACTGCGGTCAGTGGTGTCTCTAATTTCAGAAGGAGTGTGTTCAATTGCTATCAAATCCTCAATGGTATCCAAGATGCCATCTTTCACATATTCTCTGAGGATAGGAATAATCTGAAAAACGAAACGTTCCACAAAATCTTCTTCATAACCCTCTTTGCGCTTACGAAGGAAATATGTATGTCCAAGGCGCACATCGCTTTTCTGATACTCATCATTGAAGTAGCTTTCGTTATCAAATATAGCCTGTACTGCATCGAATACCAATAATTCGATAGAATTCTCATCGTCGTTTTCAGAGGCGTTCTGATAACAGTTAATAACTACATTTCTGTCTGCCGGGCTATCAACAAAAAGAAAACGTCTGCGGATAGCATAATCAATCGAGTCAATAGATTTGTCAGCAGTGTTCATGGTGCCGAGAATAAACAGATTCTTTCCAAGAACAATATCCTTTGTTCTTGATACTGGATTGCTTACTTTGTCTTCTACTTCATAAGGAGTAGAAACTTTGCTATCACGATATTCCAAACCATAAATCAACTCACCAAAAACAGTGGCAATATTAGCTCTGTTTATCTCATCAATGACAAGGTAAAATTTCGGAGGTTCATCAGGATTAGCTTTTTCTGCAATTTTAGCAAACTCAGCAATTTTACCCAAAATTCTGTTTACGCTATTGTAGGAAGGGAGACCTCCATCAGCTTTTACTTCAATGCCTCGGATAAAATCTTCGTAACCGTATGACGGATGAAACTGAACCAAATCCCATCCACCAGTCAATAACTTGGAAGAGGACGAAGGGTCGGCATAATCACTTTCGTTCAGTTTATATTCATCCAATGCAGCAGAAATAGCTTCCTGGCTAACAAAACGAGCTGCCAATGCATCGGATTCCGGATTTAATTGTTTTAGCACAAATTTCTTGCTTTCAAAAGTTTTTGAAGTGCCAGGAGGACCTTGGAATACCATCTGACGGACACCAATATTCTCCATAATTTGTTGATAATCTTTTAAATCAGTCATTTTTACAACTCCTTTTATCTCTATGATTTTTTCCGTATCATTCGTTACATTGAAAATATCCTCATATGCGTCAATACTGAACGCTGATACGCCCAGAACTAAAGCATCGAATTTTTCTTTATCAACTCGAATTTGAGTTCCACACTGAGTCCATAATGTACGCAAATTTCTCATTTTTGTACCGAAATAATCAATTCGCGCTTTTTCTCGTTCGGTTTGTGTTGATGCAGTAACATTCCTTAATTCTGCGTGTAAAGCTTCGAGATACTTTATTTCCAAATGTATTAATGCATTCAAGTCACCATATACTTCGCTGTGACCTTTAACTAAGGAAATATTCATCTCATAAAGTTTCAAATAATATAGCAACAATCTGTATACGGCACCATAGATTTCTACAGGGTTATTATCCTTGCAAACATTGTTGACTGTAAAGGTATGCAGTCGCAAACCGTTCAAAGGAAGGTATGTATCGCTCGGAGAACCGTCTGTGTATGAAATTTCATAGGCTGCTACATCTGTGCGTTCTGCCCATCTTCCTACATTTCCGGGGCGAGTTGAATAATACGCATGAGGATTTCTCCTGTCTTTGCCCTTGACTGCCGTCTCATAGTAAAAACTTGGTGCATCATTCATTTTTACCAAATATGAGGCGTATGTTACCGGAACAGATTTACTCGGAACAGATGCAACCTCAATGTTGAATAACAATGAATCGGTTGCGATATCACACGGAAAAACACCATTCAACACAATCGCATCTATAACACTCTCCAAAAGACCTTTATAATCGGAACAACGGTTAGAGATAATCTCGGTTTCATAGTAACTTATGGTATCTTCCAACGAATATGGTTCAACACGCTCACCTGAATTAACCATAACCTTGCGAATGTCAGATATACGATTCAAGCCGGATATTCCCGTATTAAGCTTGGATTCAAGTGCCTTCTCATATACCTCGATATTCCCGCGTAAAATCCCCAAGGATGAAAGATTATTGATGAACGGGAAAATCTGATACATCATTTTTTGCTTAAATTTATCCAGTACAAAATAAGCAGTTCCCGTGCGTTCTACCATGAACATACCATGCCCAGGCATATACTTATCTGCAACATCAAGGATTCCAGGAGCAGCATTCGTAGTAATAAAATCTTTTATGCTATCGAATATATCAATTATGATTCTCCCAGCATTTGCATTTACGGTATCATAATATTTTTCAAGCACATCCCGATCTGATTTCAGTTCGGCAACATAGTCCATTCTTCTTCTCAATGCGTAGTCAAGGTGTCCTGCATGAAAATTTCTGCACTCGGTTAAAATTATGATGACATTATCCGGGATGCATAAAGTAGAACCATCTGAAAGGGGAACAGATTCATTTCTGAACTCCATAGCATAAATCAAATTTCCAAGCAACGCCCCGGCATCTACTCTTGAAATATCGTCAAATATTACCGCATAAAGTTCTTCCGTGGTTCCTGCTCTGTCACACAGTTTTTTTATTCTCTTTTCCACATAATCGACCGTCATTGTTCCGGTTGCTTTAATATCAATCCCGTATACAATGTCCTCATAGGTCATGCTCGGATGAACTTGAATAAAC
The DNA here is from genome assembly GCA_944381545.1 of uncultured Acetatifactor sp. Classification (GTDB taxonomy): domain Bacteria; phylum Bacillota; class Clostridia; order Lachnospirales; family Lachnospiraceae; genus Acetatifactor. Next base: position 15,105 of record CALWLO010000022.1, read on the forward strand.
TCACATCTATCACTGCAAATGAAATCCTCAATTTTATCCAAATCCTTATAGATGTCCTTTGATTGGAGGGTATCTATATTTAATTTTTCATAGCACAGGTAGTACGCAGCAGCCCTGGCAAGAAAAGTCTTACCAGTCGCTGGATTACCTGTGAACAATAAGTTCTTCATATAAATCAATCTCCAATGTTGTCGCTATTTTCTACATCAAATATGTTCCTTACCAATCTTGCAAGAAAGTACGATACTTTCGGCGGAACAGCATTACCAATCTGACGACTTATCGAACGCTTATCTCCATAAAAAACATAACTATCAGGGAAACTTTGAATTCGCGCCGCCTCTCTCGGTGTTAATGTACGGTCTTCATCTGGATGGATAAATCGACCTCCTGCAGGAGTGTCAAATCTTGTGGTGATTGTCGACGCCTGCTCGTTCCAACAAAGTCTACCATACGAACCACTATGAACAGAATTAATCTGTTCATTCAGAGCCGTATAATTTTCTCCGTTTTTTATTTTACTCATTCTTTCCACTGCAACCTTTGAATGGCGTGACCGTGAATGGTTTGTAAGCGTTTTTGCATCGCAGGACAAATACTTTTCATAATCAGTTTCCGGTGATGGATTATCAATCACTCCATCTTCGCTTGTCATCGAAAGATTTCCTATCGCATCCAGAACCGTTACCTCATCAAAATAGGTAGGGTACTCGCTTTTTATCTCGTTTAAAGTTTTTTCCCATAAGGTATCAATGTCCGCTTCGTCCACAAGAGTCCCTATAATAATCATTCTTTCTCTTCGTTGGGGTACTCCAAAATCTGCAGCGTTGATTACCCTGTGGTATATACGGTATGGTTTTCCATTAAGTGCTTCGGGGTCCTGAAAAATTCTTTTGATTTCTTCAAAAATTTTCCCACCCTGCATAGTAGATATGCCTTTTACATTTTCCATAACGAAAACTTTAGGCCTAACCGCTTTTACAACATTAAAGTAGTGCTTGAAAAGGTAATTTCGAGGGTCGTCAATAAATCCCTGTCTAATTCTCGCACCTGCCATAGAAAAACCTTGGCAAGGTGGTCCTCCTATAATGACATCTGCCGTCGTTCCTGCAAACATATCAGATGTGTCTATATTTTTTATGTCATCAACAATCACATCAACTTCTGGATGGTTACGCTGATATGTGTCCGCTATAACGGGGTCATACTCTACCGCCTTTTCCACGCTGAATCCTGCTTGGATAAAGCCAAGGGATAAGCCACCGCATCCTGCAAATAAATCAATTATTTTCATCTGCGTCAATTCCTCCGCTTGTCCTGTACCTAATAGCAAAATTCTTAATATATTTGCTTTCGGTTTCAGTTAATCCATACGCAGCATTTATAAAATCATCTATAGCCCAAATTTCTGACAAGCACTCTCGATGTTTATATTCATACTGCGTTTGTTTTGTGCCTACATATACTTTCGTTTTTTCCAATCGCTCTCTTAAGTTGTTAGCCAATTCCGTGGCACCAGCCATATCAACCTGTAGAGGCATCATGAATCCGTTTAAATCTTTACTAACGTGCCAACAATCAGACACGCTAATCCAATACCACCAGAAAAGGGTAGAGTTGATCAGGCAATAGCAAAAATCAGCTTCTAACGGGGTATGAAAACTGAAAACCTTATATTCAGGGTCATCTCCGTTTTTTCTATTGTCCTTCATCCAAATCGCCTCTCGACGATTTAAGAAAACCGATTCGGTGCCAACTCTCGATATAGCATATACCGATTGCATTTTTCGTGTATCAGTTATTTTCTTGTATATATCAATATCCAATTTTGTACCTAACTTAGGAATAAAATCTGCATTCTCATATCTATTCCTTACCATTTGGATGTCAGTAAAAAGCGTACCGCGTTCTTGCTTATACCAATACTGATAGTTTCCGGTAAAAACAGTTTTTTCCACCTTTCGTTCTTTACCGATTAGAATACATAATTTTTGATGTACCGAATCAAATAAACAGTCCGGCCTATCTGCGTAACTTAAAATATATTGTTCAGAAACCAGGTCTCCTAATTCCTCTCTAAGTTTTTTCATTCTCGGAGTAGACACATAGGAAAGAGGAATTATAAATCCGATAGAACCGTTCTTTTCAAGCTTCTTTGCCGCATTTAGGAGGATATTAGCATAGATGTTCCCATACTTATCACTAAGTTCAAGACCGGATTTGAAATCCTCAACATAAGGTGGATTACCTACCACGATATGATACTTATCCTCAAAAGAGGCCGCGTCTGCAATAAAATCAAAGGATGTGAATCGTCTGTTCATTACATTTCCAAGTCCGATACAATAATCAACGCCGCAAGATTCTATAATGAACAGTAGCAATCTCAATTCTGCAATAATTATGGATTCAACATTCACATCATTGCCATAAATCGTAGAAGCTACCTCTTGTATAAGACGATTGGTAATCTTTGCATTTTTCTTCAACAAATCAATTTTAATTTCAAGTGCTGCAAGCAGATATTCTCCAGCTCCACACGTTGGGTCAAACACGGTCTTCCCACAGCAAAATGAACGGTATGGTATGTTATCCAGGTTCAAATCACTAACATTGGATGCTGTAAGCTTTCCGAATGAGGCTTTAATACTATTCGTGAGGATAAACCGGACAACATGATTTGGGGTGTAATATACCCCTTGGCTGTCTCTTATGCTCTGTTTCTCATTAATCTTGGAAAGAGCATCTTGAACTTGAGTATATGTTCGCTTAGATGAAGCTACCTCAACACACTGAAAATCGTCTCTTCTTGCAATGCTTTTTAACTCACCGCAAATCAGTTCTACTTCCTTCGGCGAATAAACTTCTTGTATATATAAATAGATAAGGTTCAATGCCTCATCTACAGCACTATATTTTTCAACCCTTGCCAAGGATGTATTAGTTTTACCCATTAGGAAATGCATCCTTTCGTTCCTGTTCTTCAAAATTTTCTTCTCTAACAAATTCCATAATATCTCCAACATCACAATTGAGAGCGTTGCATATTCTAAGCAGCACATCTGTGTTGACGTTGCCACCTTTTCCAAGTTTGGCAACCGATGTGGCACTAATCCCACTCATTTCACGCAATGTCTTTTTATTTATTCCGCGGTCTATTAATAATTTCCACAATTTATTGTAGCTAAAACGCATCCGCTTTACCTCCACACTTTGTATGCTTTTCTGTTCTTCTTTGCACCACCGAATACTTATACGCCTTTATTTCGAAGTGCCGATGACCTATGTTAAACATTATATCACAAAAATACGCAAAAGTCTATAAAAGTTTGCGAACGCAAAACTAATTTCGTTTGCACGGCTGTTTATCCGCATTCTTGCTGTCTTGATAATATTCCTATCCACTCAACACTACGCAAAATCATCTTATCCACGCAACCTTGCCCGTTTTCAACCTATCAACTCCCCCCTCGATTTCTCCTGGCTGCAAGCGCTCCAAAACGAAAAAATCCGAGAGCCGGAAAAGAACTCCCAACTCTCGGAAATGCCTTGTTTTCAAGCCTTTTTCGGTATTTACTTCTGTACTTTTGACATCAAGACTACGCACTCGACATGTAATAGTTAGGCTATTCCGCAAAATCAATCAACCACTTAAAATCGTCCGATTTCACAGTATCTCTCAATCCTATCATCTTAACAACTGCTACTTTTTGATTAGGCTATTCTTCATAACAAAGCATTTAATTGATTACGAAACAACCAAAGCACTATCATGCTGATAGAAGCGTTATTTACTCTTGCTCTCTTTTTGACATGCTTTCAACCAACACTACTGATACGCCACTATTTTCTTCTCCCATATCCATTATGTCCGCATAATTACCCAGAGCCTCATCCAGAAGTGTTCTAGTACCCATATTTTCTGTATGAAAATGATTATATTCGCTACTTCTTGGAAATGATCTCACTTGAGCATTTTTTCTCTTAGAATATTTAAAAGCTGCTATTCTTAACAAATCCCATATCACTTTTGACCATCCATCTTCTGCTGAATACGGATTACTATCAATTGTACGCCCCGATTTAAACTTCAATAAATTAATAAGTTCTCTAGATAGTGGCTGCTGATTAAGCCGCTTTTCATACAATCGCCCCTTCTGGATAACCAGATAATCCCCACAACTCCAAAAGG
>CALWLO010000023.1 GCA_944381545.1 uncultured Acetatifactor sp.
TCCGTGATCGGTTCATTAAAATCATCGCCGTCTACCAGCACCGTATATAAGCCCGTAATAGACCCTACATCCGAACGTCCCGCCCGCTCCAAGAGCCTGGGCATCTCCGAATATACACTGGGGGGATAGCCTCTGGATACCGGCGGTTCCCCGCTGGCAAGGCCGATCTCCCTCTGCGCCATGGAAAAACGGGTCAGGGAATCCATCATCAGCAGTACGTCCTTCCCCTGGTCTCGGAAATATTCCGCAATGGCTGTGGCCGTCAGCGCCGCCTTTTTCCGCTCCAGGGCCGGACGGTCAGAGGTGGCTACCACCACCACTGAACGCCGCATCCCCTCTTCTCCCAGGTCACGCTCAATAAATTCCCTTACCTCCCGGCCCCGCTCCCCGATCAGGGCGATCACATTGATATCCGCCTTGGTGTTACGGGCAAACATACCCATCAGCGTGGATTTTCCCACGCCGGAACCGGCAAAAATACCGATTCTCTGTCCCTTTCCCACCGTCATGATGCCGTCCACTGCACGTACGCCCAGAGGGAGCACCTCATCAATAATCTTACGGGACAGGGGATCCGGCGGGGAGGCCTCTACCGGATAATGATTGCCTTTGATCCGGCTGCCGTCCACCGGCAGTCCCAGGCCGTTCACCGTCTTGCCCAACAACTCCTCGCTTACGGTAACCGTCAGGGGGTAGCCTGTGTTCTCCACCGAGCAGCCTAAACCGATCCCTTCCACTGCGTCAAGGGGCATCAGTAGCGTCTTCCTGTCCCTGAAGCCCACTACCTCGGCCATAATTGCTTCTGCCTCCGGCGAGTCGGGCACGATCCGGCACACATCTCCCAGCCGTGCATCCGGGCCCGCCGACTCAATGGTAAGCCCTACCACATTGACTACCTTACCCAGCTTTCGGAAAAATACCTGTTCTGTCACACTCTTATATTTCTCTAAATCCAGCTTCTCTCTCGTCAACTGTTTTCACTCTCATTCCCGTAAGTCTGACCCGTATAAGATAACAGCATCAGTCTCTTGCGCAGTTCTTCCAGCTGTGTACCCAGCCCGCAGTCGAAAATGCCGCCCTCTGTCTCAATCATGCAGGCATTTTTTTCGATGGTTACATCCTCGATGATCTCCAGTGAAATATCCCCGCCGGGCATGCCTGCCTGTATCTGTCTTTTCTGCATATTCACATATGGATAGTCCTCCCTGGATACATGCACCAGGAATTCCTTATTGCCATCCACCTTCCGCAGTGTGGACGCAATCAGATGTACCAGAATTTCGCGATAAGAATACAACTCCACATGGAAGATATGTTCATAAATACCGGTTATGGTTTCTACCAACTGGGGCTCCATCTGTTCCAGCGCAGTCTGATATTCCTCCTCCAGCGCCTTCTCCCGGGCTTTCAGCTGCTGTTTGAGGCTCTCCGCTTCTGCCCTGGCTTTCTCGCTGCCGTCCCGATACCCATTCATCCTCGCCTCATCCAGCACTGCTTTTTTCGAGATCTCCGCCTGTTCCAGGGCTTCCTTCACCAGCTGCTCTGCCTGAGCTTTCGCATCTTCCAGAATATCCTGCGCCTGTCCCTTTGCTTCCTCAAGCAAAGCCGCCGTATCCACTTTCGATACCTCCGCTTTCAGTACCGGTGCGCCCTCGTCCCCCTCTTCCAGCAGGGCAGATACATCCTCTGCGTCAATACCCTGCACAAAATTATCCTTATTTCCATCCTTTTGTGCCCGCTGTTTTCTGGCCTCCGCCAACTCCTCCAGACGCCTGGCAGCCAGCTCATTGGTATCAATGATCCTTTTTTCCTCTTCCCGGCTGACAAAAAAACCATATCCCCGCTTCAGTAAGTTACTAGACAACGATCTCATCACCTCCGCCTCTGGAGATAATAATCTCTCCTGCATCCTCCAGCTTCCGGATGATATTGACGATCTTCTGCTGCGCTTCCTCCACATCCTTCATGCGAACAGGACCCATAAATTCCATATCCTCCCTGATCATCACCGCCAGACGTTTGGACATGTTATTAAAGATTGCATTCTGTACCTGCTCATTTGCGCTCTTTAATGCAATGCTCAGGTCATTATTGTCCACATCACGCAGCACGCGCTGGATCGCCTTGTCGTCCAGAAGCAGAATATCCTCGAAAACAAACATTTTCTTGCGGATCTCGTCTGCCAGTTCCGGCTCCTCGATCTCCAAAGTCTCCATGATATGCTTTTCCGTACCGCGATCCACGGTATTTAAGATCTCTACCACAGCGTCCACGCCGCCGATAATCGTGTAATCCTGGTTGACCAGGCTGGACAGCTTGGATTCCAACACCTTTTCCACTTCCTTGATCACATCCGGGCTGGTGCGGTCCATCACCGCAATACGTCTTGCCACATCCGCCTGTCTGTCAGGGGGCAGCGCAGAAATGATCAGCGCCGACTGCGCCGGAGACAGATAGGACAGGATCAGGGCAATGGTCTGAGGATGCTCGTCCTGAATAAAATTCAGAAGCTGTGCGGCATCCGTCTTACGCACAAATTCGAAGGGCTTAACCTGAAGAGACGCCGTCAGCTTACTGATCACATCCATAGCCTTTTCATTGCCCAGCGCCTTCTCCAGCAGCTCCTTGGCATAGCTGATGCCGCCCTCTGCAATATACTGCTGCGCCAGGCACACCTCATAAAATTCATTGATAACCTCTTCCTTTACCTGGGGCGTTACGCTCCGGGTATTGGCGATCTCCAGTGTCAGCTCCTCGATTTCATCTTCTTTCAGATGCTTGAATACGCCGGCAGATCGCTCCGGCCCCAGCACAATCAAAAGAATTGCCGCTTTCTGTAAACCGGATATGCTCTCCTCTTCGGATTTATATTTCGGCATGGTCTTACCCCCATTCTTCGTTTAACCAGTTGCGCAGCAAATTGGCAGCCGCTTCCGGATTTTCATCAACAAACTTTTCGATCATCTTGCGGGTTTCTGACTTGGATTCAACCTCAATGTCCTCCAGTTCACTCTCCGGTGTAGACTGCAGCAGATTCTCCACAGAAAGCTCTTCCTCCTGTTCAACCTCTTTCCTTGTCCTCATACTTCTCAGGATCACAAAGGCCAGCAGAGCCAGGATGATCACGATCATGGCAATGCTCAGAATATCCGTCCAGTTGACATTCATGCCCTCTTTATCAAAAAACAGATTCTCCCGATAAGCGATAATGGTAATATTATCCCTGGAAATACCGGTAGCCGTTGCCACCGCATTATAAAAGTCTTCGTCCACATCCATCTTGACAGAGGTATTGTTATTTGCCTGATATTCTTCCCAGCTGATACCGTCCAGCAGGCCCTGACTCTCCAGAACCTCTTCCCGCACCACATTATAGCTTCTGGCCGTCACCGTCAGGGAGGATCCGTCATAATCGATGATTCCCGCAGGAGTCATGGATTTCAGGATGCTCTCATCCAATACCCGATCCGTATCCCGGGTGCTGGAGCTGGACTCCGTAATGCCGCCCAGATCCAGCAGATAGCCATCCTCATCATTGGAGTCCGTGCCGGGAATACTGCTGGTTCCGCCGGTACTCTCGCTCTCTGTGGTGGATTCGTGACCGATATAGCCCTCATCCCGTCCATCCTGCGCCTCATATCTATGTACCGTCTCTTCATAAGTGGAAAAATCATAATTCAGAAAAGCAGCAACCTCCACCATATCAAACTGTCCGGTATTGACAAGCGCCTGCTTTACCTTGGAGCGGATATAGCTCTCCGCCGCATTCTGCGCCTCGATCTGGCTGGTGGTGGATCCCGTCAGAGAATATTCCTCATCTCCGGAAAACAGGGTATTGCCTGCGGTATCACTGATAAAAATATTTGACGTAGTTGCGTTGCCCACCGCCGTAGCCGCCGCCCTGGCCATGGTCACCGCATTATCCGAAGAAAACGGGCCGTTTAATTCCAGGCAGATATAGACAAAGGATTCCTGCTGTTTGGCGATTAGCGTGCCGTCCTGCTCTGCCAGGGTCAGTCTCACCTGGCAGTCACTGACAGAATCAAAGGTCTTAAAGGTAGCCTCCAGCTCCTGCCGCTTAAAATCCGACCAAAGCTTCTGCTTATCCGACTCCGTGGTAGACATGCCCGTATTGGTCACACTGCTGATATCCGGCCCGGAAGAGGTCAGTCCCGCTGCTCCCAGCGCCCTGTTTGCATCCGATATCTGATCCACATTGACATCAATATACAAACCGTTATCCGACAACCGGCAGTCGACTCCCGCCGATTCCAGCGTATCCATAATGGTAGATGCCTCTGTAGCTGTCTCACAGTTCATGAGCCTAGTATACTGCGGCCGGGAAAACACATAAATCAGGATAGCAAAAGCAAAGATCACCACCGCTGCAACCGCAATAATGACCGTCTTCTGCTTGGATGTAAATTTATTCCACCATTCAAGCACCTTGACCTGAATTTCTTTCAGCTTGTCTAACATAATATTCTTTCCTATCGTAAAAAATTGTTTCCTTAGATCTGCATCTGCATAATCTGATTATAAGACTCCAGCAATCTGTCCCGAATTGCCACAGTATACTGCAGCGCCGTGGACGCCTTCCGCAGGGCAATCGTCAGATCATGGGTGTTCTCCGTCTCGCCCAGGGCAAACTTGATTTCTTCGTTTTCTGCATCGGACAGATAGCTGTTGGTTGTCTGAATATTATCAATGGCCGCATTCAGGAAAGCATCAAACATGGTTCCCTCTACCGGTTCATTTTCCTGCACAAGGGATCCTGTCAGGGTATTCAGGTGCGTACCCGCCGTCCGCTCCAGCCCCAGCGATGATATCCTGTTGATTGCTGATGTATAGTCCATATATATTGCTCCTTTATTCTGTATGGATATAATACTGTTACTTATTTACTGCTGTCCTCGGTTATGCCTGTCCGATCTCCAGTCCCTGCAGGGCCATGGATTTGCTGGCATTAAAAGCTGTAGCATTGGCCTCATAAGCCCGGCTGGCATCGATCATATTGGTCATCTCTGTCACAATATCCACATTGGGATACAGCACATAGCCATCTTCATCCGCATCCGGATGGGAGGGGTCATACACCATCTTCATCTCCGTGGTATGATCCTCATATACACCTGTCACTTTCACGCCGCTGCCGCTGTAGCCGGCGCCCTGATAACCGATAGCGCTGTTTAATGCATTTACAAAGGAGCCGCTGCCTCCCTTTTCCGCAAAAGCCACTACCTTCCGCCTGTAGGGACTGCCATCCTCTGTGCGGGTGGTGTTGGCATTGGCCACATTCTCTGCAATCACGTCCATGCGGTATCTCTGGGCGGTCATGCCGGATGCGTTGATATTAAAAGACGAAAACATGTTCATATGTATACCCTCCCGTCCGCTTCAGCGAACATTTCCTACTTCATCACAGCCTTCAGATTCTGAAATTCCTGATTGATACCGGCTATCAGTCCCTGATATTTCAGCTGATTCTCCGCCAGCATCACATTCTCATTCTCCGGATCCACATTATTGCCGTCCAGCCGGTAAGACAGGCCGGAATAATCCGTATAGGCTACCGGCGCAAGCTCGCTGGCTTTCAGGTTCGCCACCTTTTGATCCATGGATTCATGCACACAGTTGCCCAGGGCTTTCTTCAGCTCCGACTCAAAAGCCACATCCTGACGCTTATACCCCGGGGTAGTCGCATTGGCAATATTGTTGGAGATGGCTTCCTGACGAAGCCAGGACGCATCGGCGGCCTTATCCAGCACATTAATGTAGTCAAATGCATTGGTATTTATCATATCTTCCTCCATATCTTATATAGCACCTAATATATTTATTATAAATAATTTACAGAAAAACACAATAGCTTCTTAAAAAAAGATAAAAAAGGACCTATTGTGACAACAATAAATCCTTTTATCTGTGTCTGCTCCAGCGTGTCCTTACGCTGCTTTTAACCTTTCTGGTTCTGCTTTTTCAGTTCTTCGATTTCATCAAATACCACATCGTTGAGTACCTTGATGTAGGTTCCCTTCATACCTGAGGAGCGGGATTCAATGACTCCGGCACTCTCAAACTTTCTGAGAGCATTTACGATAACGGATCGGGTGATGCCTACCCGGTCAGCAATCTTGCTGGCCACCAAAATCCCCTCCATGCCGCCCAGCTCGTCAAAAATATGGGTAATGGCCTCCATCTCCGAAAAAGACAGAGTGCTGATGGCTGATTTTACCACCGCTACCTTACGGCTCTCCTCTGCGCTCTCTTCATTCACGGCCCGGAGCATCTCCAGTCCAACTACTGTGGTGCCATATTCACACAGGATAATATCATCAATATCATACTGTTCGTTACACTTGTAGATAAACAATGTGCCCAGCCGTTCCCCGGCAATCTCTATGGGCGAAATAATCGCCTGGAACTTGCGGATATCTGCGCTTTCAAAGCCCAGCGTCTCCAGATTTACATTCTCCTTCGTCGACAAAACGCCCAGTAATCTTTCATTCAGCATGGCGTCCACAAAGCCACCCACCGCTTCTTCGATCAGCTCCGGCAGAGGATCCACATTATCCCATTTCCCCACGCCCAGCACCTTGCCCTTGCGGCTGATCACCAGCACGTTGGAGTTCAATATCTCCCGCATCACACGGCAGATATCGCTGAACACCACCTTGCTGGAATTATTATTGTGTAGTAGCTTGCCAATCTTCCTGGTCTTATCCAGTAACTGTACACTGCTCATCGTCATTCCTCCATCTTAAGATGCAACAACACTTACACTTAATCGTATTTTAGCACAGGTGAAATCAGATTACAATGTATAATTTTTCTTTTTTTGCGAATATTCTGACATTAATCGTATGTTATTCCTTATTGGCAGCCATCACATGGCCGCACTCCTCATTACTGCATACCAGCTTATTCCCCTTCTCCAGCATGATGCTGCCGCACTGAGGGCATTTCTGTCCTGAGGGCTTCTGCCATACCATGAAATCACAGTCCGGGTATCCGATGCAGCCATAATAACGTCTGCCCTTCTGAGTTTTCTTCAGTACAATATCCTTTCCGCATTTCGGGCACAGCACACCGATTTTCTCAAAATAAGGCTTGGTGTTGCGGCACTCGGGGAAACCGGGACAGGCCAGAAATCTGCCGTGGGGGCCGTACTTGATAACCATCTGTCTTCCGCATACCTCACAGACCTCATCAGATACCTCATCAGCTATATCCACCTTCTCCAGCTCTTTCTCCGCACGCTGTACCGCCTCCTCCAGATCCGGATAGAAATTGGCTATAATGGTCTTCCATTTTACCGTTCCCATCTCCACGCCGTCCAGCAAAGCCTCCATATTGGCAGTGAAATTCACGTCCACAATCGAGGGGAAAGCCTCCATCATGATCTGATTCACCACTTCTCCCAGCTCTGTTACATACAGATTCTTATTCTCCTTTGCCACATAACGTCTGGCTAGGATCGTGGTGATGGTGGGGGCATAGGTACTGGGGCGGCCGATCCCCAGCTCCTCCAACGCCTTAACCAGGGAAGCTTCCGTATAATGGGCAGGGGGCTGGGTAAAATGCTGCCTGGGTTCAAGCTTTTGCAGTGACAGCCTGCTTTCCCTGGAAAGCTCCTGGCTCATGGCATTATTTTCCTCTGCATCCTCTTCCTGTGTATAGACACTCATAAATCCGTCAAACACCCTGCTGGAAGCCGTCATGGTAAACTCATGTCCACCCGCCTCAATCCGGGTGGAAGAGGTCTCATATCTGGCCGGGGCCATACGGCTGGCTGTAAAACGCTTCCAGATCAGCTGATACAGCCGGAACAGATCCCTTGGCAGCTGCTCCTTCACCGCCGCCGGGATACGCTGGATATCCGTGGGGCGAATGGCTTCATGGGCATCCTGGATCTTCTGCTCCTTTTTCTTCACCGCCACCGCCTGGGCCGCATATTCCTCTCCAAACTGCTTCACAATATATTCCCTGGCCATCTGCTCCGCCTCCCCAGAAACACGGGTGGAATCGGTACGCAGATAGGTGATCAGGCCTGTGGTGCCCTCCCCCTTCAGATCCACGCCCTCATACAGCTGCTGTGCCAGGCGCATGGTCTTCTGCGTGGAAAAATTCAGCACCTTGCTGGCCTCCTGCTGTAGGGTGGAGGTGGTAAAGGGCAAAGGAGCTTTCTTCATCCGCTCCCCCTTTTTCACCTCTGTCACCTGCCAGTCGGCGCCTTCCAGACTCCTGATCAGGTTATCCATCTGCTCCTGATTGACAATCTCCGTCTTTTTACCGCCCTCGCCGTGATATTTTGCCGTGACGGGCTTTTTCTCACCCTCCACCTTCAGACTGGCCTCCAGCGTCCAGTATTCCTCCGGAATAAATGCACCGATCTCCGCCTCCCTGTCACAGATGATGCGGAGCGCCACGGACTGCACCCTGCCTGCACTAAGGCCCCGTTTTACCTTGGCCCAGAGCAGCGGAGAGATCCGGTATCCCACCATCCGGTCCAGAACCCGTCTGGCCTGCTGGGCATCCACCAGATCCATATTGATCTCCCTGGCATTTTTCAGGGACTCTTTTACGGCGCTCTTGGTGATCTCATTAAAAGTGATCCGGTATACCTTCTTATCCGGCATCTCCTTCAGCTTCAGGGCAAACATCAGGTGCCAGGATATGGCCTCCCCCTCGCGGTCAGGGTCGGTAGCCAGATAAATCTTATCGGCTTTCTTTACTTCCTTGCGCAGATTGGCCAGGACATCCCCTTTTCCTCTGATGGTGATGTATTTCGGTTCAAAATCATGCTCCACATCAATGCCCAAGCTGCTCTTGGGCAAATCCCGCACATGGCCGCCGCTGGCTGCCACCTCATAATTCGCCCCCAATATTTTTTTGACTGTTTTCACCTTTGCCGGTGACTCCAGAATAACCAGATTTTTTGCCATATTCTTATTCCTTGTTTTTCCTAAGGCTTCACTGCGCCCAACTCAATCGTGAATCACTATACACCAAATTTTTTACGGGCGCAAGTAAAAAATTTGTGAACCGACGCTACAAATATTCCTCCGCCGATGCATCCGAGGGCATGCGCCAGTCTCCCCGGGGCGAAAGGCTTACGGAACCCACCTTAGGGCCGTCAGGCATGCAGGAGCGCTTAAACTGCTGGGTGAAAAAGCGTCTGAAAAAGGTCTTTGTGGTTTTTTCGATGGTTTCGCAATCCACCTGGGGGAAAGCCACCTGCGCCAGCGCCATAATCTTTTCCCGCTCAAAACCGTTGCGGACAAAATGATACAGGATAAAATCATGCAGATCATATTTCCCGATAGCAGCCTCCGTAGACTGGCTGATAGCCCCGTCTGCCCCAAGGGGCAGCAGCTCCGGGCTGATCACGGTCTCACATATGCTGGTAAGCACCTGTGCAAACTCAGGATGCATCCGGGCATAGGAGGACACCAGATATTTCACCAGTGTCTTGGGAATAGAGATATTGACGGCATACATACTCATATGGTCGCCGCTGTAGGTACACCAGCCCAGAGCAGTCTCGGACAGATCCCCTGTACCGATCACCAAGCCTCCCTCCTGATTTGCCACATCCATCAGGATCTGGGTGCGCTCCCTGGCCTGGATATTTTCATAAGTGACATCATATACCTCCTCCCCATGGCCGATATCCTGCATATGCTGTCTGCAGGCTGCAGCTATAGGAATGGTGCGGGCTGTGACGCCGCTTAGCGCCATCAGCCGCTGCGAATTGGTTTTGGTGCGTGCGGAGGTGCCGAAGCCAGGCATGGTAATGGCGATAATATCCGTCATGGGACGCCCCAGCTTTTTATAAGCCTCCAAAGTCACCAGCAATGCCAGTGTGCTGTCCAATCCGCCGGAAATGCCGATTACCGACTTATGGATGCCTGTTTTCTTCAGGCGCTCATACAAGCCGTTTGCCTGCAGCTCTAAGATCTCCTGGCACCGGTTCTCCCGTTTCTCCCGGTCCGCCGGCACAAAGGGATAGGCATCCACGCTGTGCGGCAGATGCCCGAAGCTGTCCCGTTCAAGCTCCACCCGCACATAGGCGTCCATATCCACGGCATCATTTTCGCTGTTCATCCGCATCCGGTCATTCTGCAGCTTCTGTACGTCGATCAGGGCCGTCAGCAGCCCCTCCTTCTCCCGGTAGCACTCCGCCTTGATACTGCCGTTCTCCGCAATTATGCAGTGTCCGGAAAACACCAGATCCGTAGTGCTCTCCCCCTCTCCAGAGGAGGCATAGATATAGCCGCACATGCACTTGGCGGACTGCATCTTCACCAGATCCTGCCGATAGGCCTTTTTGGATACGGTCTCATTGGAGGCAGACAGATTCACCACCAGCTCTGCACCATTTAAACAGTGGCGGATGCTGGGACTTTCCGACACCCACAGATCCTCGCAGATCTCCGCTGCCACCCGCACCTCGCTGCCCAGCTTCATCATCACATGGGTGCCGAAGGGCACGCCCATCTCCGTCTCCGCTTCGATCTGCCTGCCGGAGGCAAACCACCTTTTTTCATAGAACTCCTTATAATTGGGAATATAGGACTTGGGCACAATCCCCCGCAGCTTTCCGTTCTGGATAAATACAGCGCAGTTATACAGCCGCCCGTTATGGCAAATCGGCGCTCCCGCCACCACCAGGCACAGGCTGCCGGCAGTGGCGGCGGCCAGCTGCTTTAGCCCTTCCAACGTCCTGTTTAAGAGCCTTTTACTCAAAAACAGGTCGCCGCAGCTGTAGCCCGTAATGCACAGCTCTGGAAATACCAGCAGTTCCACCTGCTGCTCCCCGGCCTGCCGGATCAGCCGGATCATATTTTCCACATTGGTGCTGATCCCGGCTACCTGTATATCAAAGAAAGCCGTCGCAGCTTTTATATATCCATATTCCATCCTTTCTCCTTTCCATGCATACCGCAATTGCATCTATAACTGTTTCCATCTCTAGACTTCTCTGGAATCATTCAGCATGGACATCTTCACCTCATACATAGCAGGAGTCATATCCAGATAGTGTGTATGGGGATTTTCGAAACGCTGCTCTTCCTCCCAGATCTCCTCATTTAGCTGACGCTTTACATAATCAGCAATCTCCTGGACACCCGGCATATCATACACCAGCCTGCCCTCCTTGAATATGGGCACCTGCAGCGCCTTCACCGTGCAATTTTCAAAGAAGCGCCTCTTCCATGGCTTCCTGGGATCCACATACCGATAGGGTGCTGCAAAATCCACTTTTTCATTCGCCAGAGCAATCAGATCTGCAATGGCTTTACGGTTTTCATCATAAACCCGGTATACCGTTTTCAGACCCGGATTGGTGATTTTTTCTTCATTCTCAGAGAGCTTGATTCTGGGAACAAACTCCCCGTTTTCTTCCACAGCCACAATCTTATATACTGCGCCGAATACCGGATCAGACTTAGAAGTAATCAGTCTCTCTCCTACACCGAAGCTGTCAATCCTGCCGCCCTGGGCCAGAATGGAGGTAATGGTAAATTCATCCAGGCTGTTGGAAACCACAATCCGGCAGTCCTCCAATCCGGCGCTGTCCAGCATCCTGCGCACCTTCTTGGACAGATACGCCAGATCGCCGCTGTCAATGCGGATCCCCTTCAGCCGCTTCCCCATGGGCGCCAGCACCTCCCTGGCCACACGGATGGCATTGGGAACGCCGCTCTTTAAGACGTCATAGGTATCCACCAGCAGTACAGTAGAATCCGGATAATTCTCTGCGTATTTTTTAAAGGCGGTAAATTCATCCTTATAATACATCACCCAGCTATGGGCCATGGTGCCGCTGATGGGAATGTCAAACATCTTGCCTGCCAGCACGGTTGCCGTACCTGCGGCACCGCCGATATAGGCGGCTCTCGCCCCGTAAACGGCAGCATCCATATTGTGAGCCCGCCGGGCGCCGAAATCGGACACTGTCCTGCCGTCCGCCGCCCGGACGATCCGGCGGGTCTTCGTAGCAATCAGGGACTGATGGTTGACCTCCAGCAGAATCGCCGTCTCGATCAGCTGGGCATCAATCAGCGGTGCCACCACTGTGATAATGGGTTCATTGGGATACATCACCGTCCCCTCCGGGAAGGCATAAAGATCCCCCTTAAACCGAAAATCCGCCAGATAGTTCAGGAATTCCTCTCCAAACAGTCCCTGCTGCCGCAGATAGTCTATATCCTCCGGATCAAAATGGAGATTCTCAATATACTCCACGATCTGTTCCAAACCACAGAAAATAGCGAAACCGCCATTATCCGGATTCTTTCTGTAAAACACATCAAATGCGACCCGGGTATCCTTATCCTGATCCTGGAAATAGCCGTTGCTCATGGTCATCTCGTAGAAATCCATTACCATGGATAGATTTCTTTCATGAAATTGCTTCATCTGCTTTCCTCCTGTCTTGCGGGTCTGCCCGCTTCTTTCTGTTATCTGTTTTCTTCTATGCTTTAGGATCCCAACCTCCTCTGCGTTCTTCTTAACTCATCTGGATTTGACAGGAGCGCATGGTAGCAAGCGCCGCTTCATGCGCCCCGGGGGTTACGCCTGCACAGCAGGCGGGATCCACGTACATGGGCACCTCCGGCAGATGGGCCTTGATCAGCAGCGCATTGCTTACCACACAGATATCCGTACATACACCGATCAGTTCTATGGAAGTGATGGGCTCCTGTTCATTTGCCTTAACCAGATCCTGCGCCAGCTGAGGACAGCCGAAGGTGACCTTATCATATACCGCCAGATTCCGTGCCGCCCGAAGCTCTTCCAGAGAATCCATCAGCTGCCAGCCCTCGCTGCCCCGGATGCAGTGGGGCACGGGAAGATACTTCCCCTCCTGGGTCTCCATATAGTTTTCCTGATGGGTGTCCCTGGTGAAAATCACCTTACCGTCAAAATCCTGTACCTTTGCCGTCACTGCCGGCAGGATTTGCTGCGCCTCCTTGGTGCCCAGCACTCCCGTCACAAAATCCTTCTGCATGTCTACTACGATCAGATACCTCATATTTTTCTCCTCTCCTGCGTTTTCTGCCTGTAGTACCAGGCGGGTTTTCCTGCCCTCTGGGGCTTGCATTTCTCCTGTGTCTGCTCCACCCATTTCTGCATATCCCTGCGGAAATTGGGGCCGTGGAGCTTCTCCTCCAGGATAGCTTCATAGAGCCGCTGCAGCTCGGGAAATGTAAATCTCTCCGGCAGCAGCCTGAACACAATATCCGTGTAGAACACCTTGTTTTTCATCCGCTCCAGCGCCAGCCGGATCATCCGGGCATGGTCGAATGCCAAATCCTCCTCCTGCAGCTTCCTGCTTTCATTCCACAGCCGGAGACGGTCTCCCTGCCTGCTGATGGAATACCATGCCGCATTTGCCTCCTCCTTGCTCCCTGCCCCCGGCGGCTTTTCCCCGGGGACATCCCTCCGGCATCCCCCGGTCACAGACGTCAGCAGCTCTTTCGGTACCAAAGCCATGTAAGATACGGAAATGATCCGGGTACGGGGATCCCGTCCTACGTCCCCCCAGGTATACAGCTGCTCTAAATAGATGTTCCGAAGTCCCGTCTCTTCTTCCAGTTCCCTGACTGCCGCCTGATCCACGGATTCCTCCATCCCCACAAAGCCGCCGGGGATAGCCCATTTGTTCAGAAAAGGATGCTCCTGTCTTCGAACCAGCAAAATCTGGAGATGATAGTCCTCCGTACTCTTATCCACTGTGAAAATCAAAGTGTCCACTGTGACCGAAGGATGTTCATATTTTCCGGGATTATACTGCCTTAAGAATTCCTGCTCTGTCAGACCCTGCGCATTTCTCTCCTCCATATTTTTCCTCCTGAATTATTCTCGTTTTGAGAAATATTCCTGTTGACTCTATTATACTCATTTTGAGAATAATTGCAACACCTTTTTTCATAAATTTACAAAATAAAAAACAGATATGCGGAAGCGAAACGGCTCTGCGCCTGCTTTACGCATATCTGTCAGTGCTTTTCATGATTCCATTCATGAATCCATAAACCTGCGGATTTCCTCCAGTCTCTGCTCCGTATCCTTTCTGCCCAGCATATACAAGGCTTTCAGCTTCTCAGGATGTCGCTCCAATTTAGATACCTTGATCCTTTTACTGGGACGCAGCACCAGGGCAAGGCCCTCCTTTTCCAGCTTCTCTAACTGATCCAGAGTCTGGTTGTAGCGAATATGCCGGGTCTTCATGGCCAGCGCTACAGCCGGATACTGACGGATCATCTGCTTTAACAGCGTCAACCCCTTGGAAGGCTTCTTGCGGTATCCCTCCGGCCGGGTCAGCACCACAAGATTCCTGTCATAACCGATGCTGCGAAACCAATTGACGGGGATAGAGTCCGATATGCCTCCGTCCAGAAGCTGCCTCTCTCCGATCTTCACCACCCGGGACACAAAAGGCATGGAAGCGGAAGCCTGCATCCACCGCATATCTTCCCTTTCGCCGGTACACTTATGATACACCGCCCGGCCTGTCTCCACATCTGTACATGTAACATAGAATTCCATGGGGTCATTGCGGAAGGTCTCCCAGTCAAAGGGATCCAGCTTGTCCGGCAATTCCCGGTAGCAGAAATCTTCCTCGTAGACATCGCCGCTTTTTATCAAAGAACGCACATCCCCGAAACGGCGATCCCGGCAATATTTAGTATTGTAACGGATGACCCGGCCTATCTGGTGGGATTTGTAATTACAGCCGAATACGGCTCCTGCCGACACACCGATCACACCGTCCGCCCTGATCCCCTGCTCCATCAACACGTCCAGCACCCCTGCGGTATACATCCCCCGCATGGCTCCGCCCTCCAGTACCATTCCTGTTTTCATTTCCTGCACCTCTTCCTGTTCTTGTTTTTTCTGAATAATTGGCATTTGCTACGCTGCCGCTTTCCTGCCCGCCTGCTCCAGCTTCCCCCGGAGCCTGTGGAGAAAGATATAGCGAAACAGCTGTACCGCCAAAAATCCCATAGTACCGGCCACCAGCACATCACTGAAAAAGTGAGCGCCTCCGGCCACCCGGAAAAAGGCCACAAAGCCCGTGTAGAAAACCGGCACCCCATAGGATAATCCCTTCCATTTCCGGGTCTGCAGCTTGGGAAACAGATCCGGCAGCAGAATCAGCAGCTAGGACATGGAAGCGCAAAAGGTATGTCCGGAGGGAAAGGACTTGAAATAATCTCCGTCCAGCCCCAGACCGCTCAGCTGCTCCCTGGCGCTGCTGATCTGATACCATGGCGTATAATAGGAATAATCCCCGATCAGATGCATGGCTCTGAAACGCATCCTGCCCACAGGGTTCTTGATCAGTTCAATAAACAGGAAACAGCAGCAGGAGCAGATGACCGCCAAAGCAAACGGCAGCATCTGCGCCATATGAACCCGGATCTGCCTGCCCGCCAGCTTCAGGATCAGCGTTGCCGCCGCCAGCCCGAAAACAGCCGTCAGTGCAGTAAACCATGGCTGTCCCAATATCCGCTCCCGCCCCAGGATCTGCAGGAGATACTTCATCATATCCCTCAGCAGGGAGGCTCCCGCAAAGACAGACAGCCCGTAAAAGAGAAGCCACAGATACCGGGATGCACCTGCCTTCTGCTGAAAATAAACCGTCAGCACACAGGCGGCAAAGGTTGCAGCTCCCCAGATGGGCACCATGGCGGTAACCTCCACCAGGCTACTCATAAAGCTGGCGGAAAAATATTGGCCCTCCCGCAAATTCGGCGCTGCCAGGATCTGACTGATCTGAAAATCAAAAACGGAAGCCAGCGCCAGCAATACACCAAAAATCAAGACAAAACCTCCTATGGCTAAGAGGGGCTTATTCTTATCCCACATCATCAATCCTCCAGTTCGATCAGCTCATACTCCCTTTGTCCGAATCCCAGAGCTGCCGCCGCTTCTATGGTATGCACGCCGTTACGGCTTTCGATTCTCTCCAGCAGATGCGCCTGTCCGGGGTCATCCTTTGCGGCATACACCAGATCCATACACGCCTGGTCGATGGCAATGGGATCCAGAGATGCAAGGATCCCGATATCCGCCATACAGGGATCCTCCGCAACCGCACAGCAGTCGCAGTCAACCGACATATTCTTCATTACATTTATATATAATGCATTGCCTTTAAAATATTCCACAACGGAGGAAGCTGCATCCGCCATGGATTCCAGGAAAGAATCATGGTCAGCTGTCCAGATGTTCTCCGGTTCCCCTGCTCCGTGTATATATGCCTTTCCATAGGAAGAAGCCACGCCGATGGACAGCTGTTTTAATGCACCGCCGTATCCTCCCATAGGATGCCCCTTAAAATGGGACAGTACCAGGAGGGATTCGTACTTCTGCAGATTCCCGCCCACATAGTTTCTGTCGATGCGTCTGCCGTTTTTTACCGGCAGAATCAAATCCGGCCCATCCCCGTCCATGATATCCACTGCAAAATTGCGGTTCCACCCGTGCTCTTCCATGGTGATCCTGTGCTTCTCTGTGGTATTACGGGTCCCTTCATATGCGGTATTGCACTCCACAACCGTACCGCCCACAGCGTCAATCAGAGGCTTCCAGAACTGGGGCCGGAGAAAATTCTGATTGCCCGTCTCCCCGGAATGGACTTTTATCGCCACCTTCCCGGGAAGCTCCTTGCCCGTCGCCCGATAAATCTCCAGTACTTTTTCAGGGGTGATTGTCCTTGTGAAATAAAC
Organism: uncultured Acetatifactor sp.; assembly: GCA_944381545.1. GTDB lineage: Bacteria > Bacillota > Clostridia > Lachnospirales > Lachnospiraceae > Acetatifactor. The sequence continues at coordinate 16,746 of CALWLO010000023.1, forward strand.
CTTTGGTTTTTTTATGCTGTTTTTTCCCATTTTCCTGTCCTCTCTTTCTTCTATCCTCTTTTATTTGACCTTCTCCAGATCTTCCTCTCCTGCGCCTCCCTTATCAGCATCTCCCGAAAATCCGGATGGGCAATGGAGATCAGCCCCTCCGCCCGCTCCCAGGTGGAACGCCCCTCCATATTGACGACCCCATACTCCGTTGCCAGGAAATATACCTGGCTGCGGGGGGAGGTAATGATATCCCCGTTAAACTGGGGCCGGATCCGGGAATGCTTTACCCCGTTGCGATCCGTATGTACAGAGCTCATACAGATAAAGGCCTTCCCTCCCCGGGAAGCGGAAGCGCCGATCAGAAAGTCCAGCTGCCCGCCGGTACCGCTGATCTGCCTCACGCCGGCGCTCTCCGCAGCCACCTGCCCGTAAAGATCCACCGCTACGCAGCTATTGATGGATACCATATTGTCTATCTGGGCAATCACACTGGGACGATTCACATATTCCAGCGGATAGGCGGAAATCCCGTGATTATCATCCAGCCATTCATAAAGCTCTGTTGAACCGATGGCACAGCCGAAAACCCCCTTCCCCCGGTCAATATTTTTCTTCCTGTTGGTCAGCTTGCCTGCCCGGTACATACTCAGATAGGCATCTGAGCATAATTCCGTATGCATCCCCAGATCCCTCAAATCCGTCCGGGCGATCAGCTCCCCCAGCGCATTGGGCATACTGCCGATCCCCAGCTGCAGGGTAGCCCCGTCCACAATATAGGGGATGATATGCTCTGCGATCCGCCGGTCCACTTCCCTGGGCACAAATGGCCTGCTGCTTTTAAAGGGCATATGGGGCCCCTCCACAATGTAGTCCACCTCAGAGATATGGATGCACTCATCGTAGCCGCCATGGATCCTGGGCATGTGCTCATTGACCTCCACAATCACGATATCCGCCATCCGGGCGATAGGCGCCGCCACACCGGTATTGACCGAGAAATTAAAATATCCGTGCTTATCCATGGGGGATACGCTGACCATAACCACATTCACATCCAGAAAAAACTCATAGTAGGCGGCATTGTTGTGAAACACCATAGGGATATAGTAGCACAGCCCCCGGTCACAGAGCCTGCGCTCATAGGACGAGCAATGCCAGCTGTGATAGATAAAATGCTCCTGGCTCTCATCACACTCCGCCACATGGATGGGGCCGTCGATCAGGTTTCCCCGGATCTTTACGTCCCACAGCTCCTCCCGTCGTGCCGCCAGAGCCTGATCCAGAAGCACCGGCTTGCCAAGGCAGCTGGTATAATCCACCCAATCGCCGCTTTTTACGACTCTTACCGCTTCCTGCGGCGTGCGCAGCTTGCTATGGTATTGCGCTGTAAAATCCTGCAGCATCCTATCTCCTCCGTATTAATCATAATCCACCTGCAGCATGCACAGTCCCTGGGCCGGCGCCGTGGGCCCCGCCTTTTGCCTCTCCTTAGTCTCCAGCGCTTCCCGCACCTGTTCCAGGCTCATACGTCCATATCCCACCTCCAGCAGAGTACCCACCAGGATCCGCACCATATTCTGCAGAAAGCCCGTTCCGTGAAAGGTGAAACGAATATAGTCCTCCTCCCGCTCAATGCGGATCTGATCCACCTTCCGCACCGTGGATTTCTTCATCCGGGGATTTACACAGAAGTTACGGAAATCATGCTCTCCTCTAAGCACCTCTGCCGCAGCCTCCATGAAGGCTATGTCAGGGCGCTGCTCCAGCACATAGACATATTTGCGGTCAAAAACCGGCTTTACCGGCCCGTCAAAGCAGGTATAGCAATAGGTTTTCCCCGTGGCATGATACCGGGCATGAAACCGGGGACCTGCTTCTTTTACCTCTTTCACCCCAATATCCTCCGGCAGATAGCGGTTCAGATAATCCCTGATCTCCTCCGCACTGAAAGCCGTATCCATGACGGCATTGGCCACCATATTCCGGGCATGTACCCCCGCATCGGTGCGTCCGGCGCCGATAACCTCCACCGCCTCCCCACACATTCTCTCCAACACTGCCTCCAGCTTGCCCTGGATCGTATCATGCCCCGGCTGCCTCT
>CALWLO010000024.1 GCA_944381545.1 uncultured Acetatifactor sp.
ACTGGTAAGTAGGGAGGAACAATAAGATGCTGGTTACCTTAATTCCACTTTTTGATGAAAATCTGAATATCGGCGCATATTCCCTGTTTGTGCAGAAAAAGAATTATTTTTTAAATCCAAGCCTGCTGGGGACGGGGCAGTTTGACGGAGCGGCCCGGGTAGAGGGAATGGAAGTGATCCAGAGTATGGGAATAGAGACTTTATCGCCGGGCAGTGAAGTATTTGTATCCCTGAATCATATGTCCGTCTTTTCTGATCTGACGGAACAATGTGATGCTCCTCACGAGCGGCTGGTGCTGCTGATCGATCCGTCTGTAAAGCCCGAGCCCATGTATATCAAGCGGCTGACGGAACTGAAGATACAAGGATATAAGCTGGCGATCCGCAAGCTCCAGGTGGCGGAGTTTGAGTCCTATCGTGAGATCCTGAAGCTGACGGATTATGTGTTTTTGAATCATAAAAAAATCGATATCAGCAAGGCCAAGATTTATTTTCATAAGCTGTTTCCCCATATTAAGCTGTGCGCAGTAGGCGTGGAGAATCAGGAGGAATTTACGGCACTGAAATCTTCTGGCGGGTATCAGCTGTATGAAGGAGACTTCTACCGGGTTCCATTGAACCGGAATGATCATACGGTGTCCCCTCTGAAGGTAAACTATATCGAATTGCTGAACATCGTGAATAACAATAATTTTGAACTGACCCAGGCGGCGGATATTATCGGCCGGGACACGGCGCTGACCATTTCCCTGCTGAAGATGGTGAACCGTATGGCGATTAATTCTGAGATCACATCCATCCGCCATGCAGCAGCCATGCTGGGGCAGAGAGAACTGAAGAAGTGGATCACCACGGCAGTGATGGGTGAACTCTGTGCCGATAAGCCTAATGAGATCACCCGGCTGTCCCTGCTGCGGGCCAAGTTCGCAGAGAATTTGGCTGGCGTTTTCAACATTGCTGGTCAGGCATCGGAGCTTTTCCTGATGGGGCTTTTTTCTGTGCTGGATGTGATTCTCGATAAGCCCATGAAGGAAGCGCTTTCCATGGTAAAGGTCAGCAGGCAGATCCGGGAAGTGCTGGTAAGCGGTAAAGGGGAATTGTATAAAGTCTATTACTTTATTACGCAGTATGAAAAAGCAAACTGGCAGGAGGTTTCCAGACAGATGATTCTGGAGCATATTGAGATGCCGGTTCTTTATGACGCCTATATCCAGACGCTGGTATGGTATCGGAAGCTGACTCTGGGGAGATAGGAAACAGAGACGATGGATTTATTTGAATATATGAGAAGTACCCATATGGAGAAGGAGTCGCCGCTGGCTGCCCGGATGCGTCCCAGAACCTTGGATGAGGTGGTGGGACAGGAGCATATTATCGGCAGGGACAAGCTGCTGTACCGGGCGATCAAGGCAGATAAGATCAGTTCCGTGATCTTTTACGGGCCGCCGGGTACCGGAAAAACCACATTGGCCAGGGTGATTGCCAACAGCACCAGCGCAGAATTTACGCAGATCAATGCTACAGTGGCCGGGAAAAAGGACATGGAAGAGGTGGTGGCAAGGGCCAAGGAGCTTCAGGGTATGTATGGCAGGCGTACGATTCTGTTCATTGATGAGATCCACCGTTTCAACAAGAGCCAGCAGGATTATCTGCTTCCCTTTGTAGAGGACGGCACACTGATCCTGATTGGCGCCACCACGGAGAATCCTTTTTTTTATGTTATTGGGGCGCTGCTTTCCCGATCCATTATTTTTGAGCTAAAACCCATTCCCGTGGCGGCCGTGAAAGAACTTCTGAAAAAGGCCGTGTATGACACAGAGAGAGGGATGGGGGCATATCATGCAGTCATTGACGAGGATGCCCTGGATTTTCTGGCAGATCTGTCCGGCGGGGATGCAAGGCATGCGCTGAATGCCATTGAACTGGGAATTATGACCACCCAGAGGGCTGCAGACGGATTGATCCATATTACGCTGGAGGTGGCTCAGGAGTGTATTCAGAAACGTGCAGTGCGTTATGATAAAAACGGGGACAGCCACTACGATACGATTTCCGCCTTTATCAAGAGCATGCGGGGATCGGATCCGGATGCAGCGGTATACTATCTGGCCCGGATGCTGTATGCGGGGGAGAGCGTAACTTTCATCGCCCGCCGGATCATGATCTGTGCAGCAGAGGATGTAGGAAATGCAGATCCCATGGCGCTGGCAGTGGCTGTCAATGCTTCTCTGGCGGCGGAGCGTATCGGGATGCCTGAGGCGCAGATCATCCTTGCCCAGGCAGCGGCTTATGTAGCCTGTGCGCCCAAAAGCAATGCAGTCACTCAGGCTATCTTTTCGGCTGCAGAGGAAGTGGAGCGCTCGGGAAATCTGCCCATCCCCAGCCATCTGCAGGATGCACATTATAAGGGGGCGGCTAAATTGGGACACGGAACGGGTTATAAATACGCACATGATTATCCCAACCACTATGTGGAGCAGCAGTATCTTCCCTATGAGTTAAATGGCAGGGAGTTCTATCAGCCCAGCGGCAATGGGTATGAGCAGAAGATCAGGGAGCATATGAAGCGGATCCGGCAGGAAGCGAAGGAACGTCCGGCAGAGGATGCAAAGGGCTCCCGGAAGCAATAGAAACAGAGAACGTCCAGTGGCTGTTTAGAACAGTTGCTGGACGATGTATTTATAAATTTCCTGATTACGGCTCTGCCAGTGATCGCAGACGGCGGCGGCAATCTCTTTAGTGGGAACGGACAGGGTCAGCTCGATCAGGTTGATCCCTCGTTCCTTGGCCAGCAGACGGGCTTCGTATTCCCCGCTGGTTGCTTTATAGTAGTCGGCCTGCACCGATACTTCATTGCGCAGAGTGACTTCATTTTCCCGAAGGAATAAGTCGATATCTGCCTTGGTAGCGTCGCTGATCCGGCTGCCGAAGTATTGCAGTGTGCTGCGTCCCTCTTCGGTAAGATGCAAAAGCGTACGGTTGTGCACGGTGCTTCGGCGAATCATACCCGCATCATCCAGTTCGCTGAATATCTGCTGGAGTGTGAGATAATCCGTGTATTCCTGATCCAGCATAAAGCTGCTGATCTGGGCGGTGGTGAGAGGGAAAGTCACCCGGGACAGCATATGAAGAACCATAAGTTTGTAGAGTGTCAAAGAATCTTCCAGCATGATCATTTCCTTTCTTTCCTTATCATTCCCATATATACCATAATCCCGCATCCTACGGATCCGGAAAGTTGCTTGAAACAGGAGCATATAGTCGTCCCTGCCAGGTTTGGCGCTCCTTCATCAGCCGGTGGAGGGAGTTTAAAACATCTCTCTTGCGCAGGCTCCACTCAGGGGCCAGCAGAAGATCTCTGGGGCCGTCTCCGGTAAGCCTGTGAATGACGATTTCAGGCGACAGAAGTTCCAGACAGCGGATCAGAAGTTCCAGATAATCCTCTTTGGTCAGGGCGGTAAAAGCGCCGCAGGCATAGAGGTCGGCCAGATCCGTACCTGCCAGTATATGGAGCAGCTGCAGTTTGATGCCAAAGGGACGGATCCGGTTCAGATAGCAAATCGTATCATAGATCCGGGCAGCATCTTCTCCCGGAAGCCCCAGGATCACATGGACGATAAAGGGAAGCCCAAGCCTGTGCAGGGCGCCGGCAGCCTCTTCAAAACAGGAGAGGGGATACCCCCGGCGGATCAACTGTGCCGTATCCTCGTGAATGGTCTGCAGACCCAGCTCGATCCAGATAAATTTATGGGGATAGTTTTGTCGAAGCTCTGTCAGCAGGCTGAGGACGGGCTGCGGCAGACAGTCCGGTCTGGTGGCGATGGAGATGCCGCAGACCTTGGGGTGTTCCAGCGCTTGGGTGTACAGCGTCCGCAACTGCTCCGGCGGGGCGTAGGTATTGGTATATGCCTGAAAATAGGCAATATAATGTTCTCCGATCTGCTTTTCTCCGAAGAGAGCCAGACCGGTTTCCAGCTGCTCCCCAATATCGCTTCCGGAAGCGGCAAACTCCCCGCTGCCGCCGGCGCTGCAGAAGAGACAGCCCCGGGTGCCGGAGGTTCCGTCCCGGTTGGGGCAGGTCATATGGGCATCCAGGGCAATTTTATAGCATTTGTGCCGATAGGTGTTTTTCAGGTAAGCATCCAGCGCATAGTATGGTCTGCCCTGCCACTGCGGATGGCGTTTCGTAGCTGTCATGGCTGTCTAAATGTAAGCTTTTACAGCGGCGGCTACCACTTCGGCTACTTTGGGATTGAAAGCTTCGGGCAGGATGTTTTCATCGGAAAGTTCCTCATCGGGTATCAGGGAAGCGATTGCCTGGGCGGCTGCCAGCTTCATCTCGTCCGTGATCTGTTTCGCCCGTCCCTCCAGGGCTCCCTTGAAGATGCCGGGAAAGGCCACTACATTGTTTACCTGGTTGGGGAAATCACTGCGGCCCGTTCCTACGATGCGGGCGCCGGCGGCTTTCGCCTCATCCGGCATGATCTCCGGTACAGGGTTAGCCATGGCAAATAGGATGGCATCGTGATTCATGGAAGCTACCATCTCCGGGGTTACGATATTCGGAGCAGAGACGCCCACAAAGATATCCGCACCCTTTAGGGCATCTGCCAGAGTACCGGTTTTCCCCTCCAGATTGGTAACCTCCGTCATCTTCTGCTGCATCCAGTTGAGTCCCTCTGTGGACTTGGAGATGACGCCTGTCTTATCGCACATGGTAATATGGGGGAAGCCGTAGGTAAGCAGGAGCTTGGTGATGGCGACACCGGCGCTGCCGGCGCCGTTCACCACAATGCGGCAGTCTTCCTTGCGCTTGCCTACTACCTTCAGGGCATTAATGATGCCTGCCAGTACCACAATGGCAGTGCCGTGCTGGTCGTCGTGGAATACAGGGATGTCCAGAGCGGCTTTCAGACGCTCCTCAATTTCAAAACATCTGGGAGCGGAGATGTCCTCCAGATTAATGCCGCCGAAACCAGGCGCCAGCCAGGTTACCGCCTTGATGATTTCCTCCGTATCCTGGGTGTCCAGGCAGATGGGAACAGCATTAATTCCGCCGAATTCCTTGAAAAGTACCGCCTTACCCTCCATAACAGGCATGGCGGCATAGGGGCCGATATTGCCAAGACCCAGGACTGCGCTGCCGTCGGATACCACGGCTACGGTATTGGCTTTCATGGTATATGTATAGGCAGCTTCTTTATTTTCTGCAATCACCTTGCAGGGCTCAGCTACGCCGGGAGTATAGGCCAGGGACAGATCCTCCCTGGACTTTACAGGAGTCTTGGAAACGGTCTCCAGCTTGCCATTCCACTGCTCGTGAAGCATCAGCGCTTTTTCATTGGTTGTCATATGGTTCTCTTGTCCTCCTTATTTGCAAAAAAATGAACTTCTGGCATCTATTTTAATGGGAGCGGAAAATTTTTTCAAGAAAATAATTATTTTTCTAAAATTTTGCTTTCTATTTTGGAAAAAGTGTATTATAATTCAATCAGTAGGTTCCTTACGTTGTGGGACACATCTGGTTTTTCGATAGATACCCCTGATTACGAATTGAATAGAAACAGGAACTTTTTTCTTTTGGAGAGAGACAGGAGGAGCGATGAGAGAAAAGTATGAATCACTTGCACTTGTACAATTAAAAGAGCTGGCTAAGGTACGCGGTATCAAGGGTGTATCTACCATGAAGAAAGCAGAAGTAGTAGAGGCAATGCTGGCAGAGGATGAGAAAGACAGGGCCAGGGAAGAGGCGGCGAAGGCAGCAGAAAAGCCCTTGGAGAGAGCGGAGCATGTTAAGGGTGAGGCAGAAAGCCCTAAAACGGAAAATACCAGAGCGGAAAGCTTCCGGGCAGAAAGCACCAAAACAGAAGGCACCAGAGCGGAAAGCTTCCGGACAGAAGCTTCCAGAACGGAGGGGACAAGGCCGGCAGAAGGAGAACAACAGGGACAGCAGTCCGTCAGGCCGGCGCGCCTGAACGAGGCCTACGATTCCAGCCAGTACCCGGCAGAATTGGACAGCGGTATTGAAGCAGAGGGGATCCTGGAAGTGATGCCGGATGGTTATGGCTTTATCCGCAGTGATAATTATCTTCCCGGTACGGAGGATGTGTATGTGGCGCCCAGCCAGATTCGCCGCTTTGGATTAAAGACCGGAGATATTCTGCGGGGCAACAAGCGCATCAAGACCCAACAGGAGAAGTTCAGCGCCCTGCTGTTTGTGAGAACCATTAACGGATATACGCCGGAGGAGTCCGCTAAGAGAACCGCTTTTGAAGACATGACCCCGATCTTTCCCAATGAGCGTATTAAGCTGGAGACGCCGGGCTGCAGTGTGGCGATGAGAGTCATGGATCTGATCAGCCCTGTGGGTAAGGGGCAGCGCGGAATGATCGTATCCCCGCCCAAAGCCGGTAAGACCACACTGCTGAAAGAGGTAGCGCAGTCCATTCTGCGAACCAATCCCAATATGCATATGCTGATCCTGCTGATTGACGAGCGGCCGGAGGAGGTTACGGATATCAAAGAAGCCATCCATGGGGAAAACGTGGAGGTGATCTATTCCACCTTTGACGAACTGCCCGATCATCACAAGAGAGTGGCCGAGATGGTGGTTGAACGCGCCAAGAGACTGGTAGAGCACAAAAAAGAGGTAGTGATTCTGTTAGATTCCATTACCCGTCTGACTCGGGCATACAATCTGGTGGTTCCTCCCAGCGGACGGACGCTGTCCGGTGGTCTGGATCCCGCCTCCCTGCATATGCCCAAGCGGTTCTTCGGCGCAGCCCGCAACATGCGCGAGGGCGGCAGCCTGACGATCCTGGCTACAGCGCTGGTGGAAACCGGCTCCAAGATGGATGACGTAGTGTATGAGGAATTCAAGGGTACTGGCAATATGGAGATCGTGCTGGACCGGAAGCTGTCAGAAAAGCGCATTTTCCCCGCTATTGACATTGCCAAGTCCAGTACCAGAAGAGAGGATCTGCTGCTTGACAGTGAGGAGCTGGAGGCTATCGGCATCATGCGTAAGGCCTTAAACAGTCTCAAGCCCGATGAGGCAACGGACCGGATTCTGGACATGTTTTCCCGTACCAAAAATAACCGCGAATTTGTGGCAATGGTAAAAAAGAACAGATTTATTTAAAAAAACTATTGCAATCTAAAAAAACTCATGGTACAATAACAACGCTGTTTGTGGATGCATAAGCAGTGCGGATGAGAACACAGAATAATACGGAATGATATAGAGAGGTGAAAAACATGAAAGAAGGAATCCATCCCCAGTACTATCAAGCAACTGTAACCTGTAACTGTGGAAACACATTTGTGACCGGCTCCACCAAGCCTGAGCTGCATGTAGAAGTTTGTTCCAAGTGTCATTCATTCTACACCGGCCAGCAGAAGTCAGCAAGAACTGACGGACGTATTGATAAGTTCAACAAGAAGTACGGTGTTACAAGCAAATAAGAGATTTCGAAGGGTTGAGGTATTCCACTATCTCAACCTTTCTTAACATATGGGGGATTGTCTGAGATTCTCCGTATTTTTACAGGCAGTGAGGTGGAAAGTATGGCTAAGCGAAAAGGCTGTTATTCCGGAATCGGCGGGCAGGCCGTTCTGGAAGGCATCATGATGAAAAACGGAGATAAGTATGCGGTAGCAGTACGTAAGCCGGATGGAGAGATCGGCTTTGAAGTAGATAGCTATCCGGGCGTATTGGCTGGAAATAAGCTGAAGAAGATCCCTTTTATCAGAGGGATATTTAATTTTATTGATTCTATGATCCTGGGAACCAGGTGTCTCAACTATTCCGCCGGCTTTTATGAGGAGGAGGAAGAGGAGTCCGGGATGGACAAGGCGCTGAACAAGGTGACCGGAGGCAATGCGGAGAAGCTGCTGACCTCTTTTGTGACGGTTCTGTCCGTAATCCTGGCGGTGGGGATCTTTATTGTGTTGCCCTATTTTCTGTCGGGACTGCTTGAGGGATTTATCCGGAATGAATCCTTGATGGCGATTATTGAGGGATGTATCCGGATTGGCATTTTTATCCTGTATATTCTGGCGATCAGCCTGATGAAGGATATCCGCAGGCTGTTCATGTATCATGGGGCGGAGCATAAATGCATTAACTGTATTGAACATGGCCGTCCGCTGACAGTGCGCAATGTAAAGCGCAGTTCCCGTCAGCATAAGCGGTGCGGCACTAGCTTTATTTTCTTTGTGTTTCTTGTCAGTATCGTGCTGTTTTTCTTTATCCGGGTGGATAATACGCTGGAGAAGGTGATCCTGAGAGTCCTGCTGATACCGGTAGTAGCCGGTATCTCCTACGAGATTATCCGCCTGGCCGGACGCAGCAATAATATCCTGATCAGGATCCTGTCGGCGCCCGGACTGCTGGTGCAGAAGCTGACTACCAAGGAGCCGGATGAACAGATGATCGAGGTGGCGATTGCGGCGGTGGAGGCGGTATTTGACTGGAAGACATTTCTGAACGAGAAGTTTGGCTATGTGGAGCCTGAGGAGACAGCGGCGCAGGACGGTGGGGAGGATGGAACTTCCCGGGAGGAAGCGCCGGAGCCGACCTAAAGGAGCCGGGGGCAGACCGGGAGTATTTTTGTTCGCGGAAGTGATGTGTGGGAAAGATGAAGTATAGGGATTGTTATGACAACGGATGGAAGCTGCTGTTGGAGGCCGGGATAGAGGAGGCGTCTCTGGATGCCCGGCTGCTGCTGGAGCAGGTCTGCGGCACGGATCACAATACCTTGCTGGTTCATGGGGAACGGGAAGTGTCAGAGCAGGAGCAGCAGGCCTATGAGACGGCTGTAGCCAGACGCAGCCAGAGGATTCCCCTGCAGCAGATTACCGGCCGTCAGAATTTTATGGGATTGGATTTTCAGGTAAATGAGCATGTACTGATACCTCGTCAGGATACGGAGATCCTGGTGGAGGAGGTGCTGCGGGAGCTGCAGGACGGCATGAGAGTTCTGGATCTGTGTACCGGCTCCGGCTGTATTCTGATCAGCCTGCTCCACTACAGCAACTGGTGTCAGGGAGTGGGAGCGGAGATCTCTCCCCAGGCGCTGGAAATTGCCCGCCGGAATGGTGCGGCGTTGCTGGGACAGGAGAAACAGTGCTCTTTTATAGAGAGTGACCTTTTTGACAGGGTAGAGGGGCGGTTTGATATTATCGTATCCAATCCGCCCTATATCCGGCGGGAGGTAATCGACACTCTGATGCCGGAGGTGAAGGAGCACGAACCGAGGCTGGCTTTGGACGGCGGAGAGGATGGCCTGGATTTTTACCGGCGAATCATTGGGGAGAGTCCCGCTTATTTAAACGGAGGAGGGAGGCTGTATCTGGAGATCGGCTGTGACCAGGGCGATGCGGTGCAGGAACTGCTGCTGGAGAAGGGCTTTCGGGAGGTCAATGTGGTGCAGGACTATGCCGGGCTGGATCGGGTGGTAAGCGGCTGCTGGCCGATCCGTACAGCTTAAGAGAGGTAATATGAAAAATCAGAGATTTTTCACGTTTCTATTTGAGCAGTATCGCAAGCGGGGCTTGCGATATGCATGGGGATTTTTATGACAGAAAGACGAGGAAAATAGAGATGTTTGATAAATTAGAGGATCTGCTGATCCGTTATGAAGAAATCATGGGGGAGCTGCACGAACCCACCGTGACCAATAATCAGGAGAGATTCCGTAAGCTGATGAAGGAGCAGAGTGATCTGACCCCGATCGTGGAAGCATATACGGAATATAAAAAGTGCAAACAGGATATAGAGGACTCTTTGGCAATGCTGGACGAGGAATCTGATGAAGAGATGCGAGAGATGCTTAAGGAGACCTTAAACGACAGCAAAAAGCGCATAGAGGAGCTGGAGCAGGAACTGAAAATCCTGCTGCTGCCAAAGGATCCTAACGATGAGAAGAATGTGATTGTGGAGATCCGCGCCGGAGCAGGCGGGGACGAGGCGGCGCTGTTTGCGGCAGAGCTGTATCGCATGTATGTTCATTATGCCGAGGGACGGCGCTGGAAGGTGGAGCTGATGAATATGGATGAGATCGGTATCGGCGGCATGAAGGAGGTACAGTTTACGATCATCGGACAGGGAGCCTACTCTGTGATGAAGTATGAGAGCGGCGTACATCGGGTACAGCGGGTGCCGGAGACGGAGAGCGGCGGAAGGATCCATACCTCTACGGCAAGCGTGGCGGTGATGCCCGAGGTGGATGAGGATATTGATATTGTCATTGATGAGAAGGATATCCGCATTGATGTGATGAGAGCATCCGGCAACGGCGGGCAGTGTGTCAACACCACGGACTCTGCGGTGCGCCTGACCCACTATCCTACCGGGATTGTGGTGTACAGCCAGACGGAAAAGAGCCAAATTCAGAATAAGGCCAAAGCCTTTTCCCTGCTGAAATCAAAGCTCTATGATATGGAGCAGCAGCAGCGTCATGATGCGGAGGCGGAGCTGCGGCGAAGCCAGATCGGGACGGGAGACCGTTCCGAGAAAATCCGTACCTACAATTTCCCCCAGGGCCGGGTGACCGATCACCGTATCGGCCTGACCATCTATAAGCTGGATAAAGTGATGAACGGGGATATTCAGGAGATCATTGATGCCTGTATTGCCGCTGACCAGGCGGCGAAGCTGGTGAAGATGAATGGATAATAATGAATAAGGAAGAAAGGCAGGATGTTACGAATGAAAATCAAAGCGAAATTAATCATGTTGGTTTTGCTTCCCGTTGTATTGCTGGCGGTAAGCATCAGCATCATCTCATGTATCGTAGCTGAAGAAGCTCTGGTAGAAAGTAATGAGATACAATTAAAGGTAGCTATAGAGGGCTACAGTGATGATGTATATGCCTATCAGGATACCGGGATAGATATAACCGTTTTTGAAGGCGATACCCGAATAGAAAGCTCCATCGAAGGGGTGATTGGAACCAAGGCTTCTGAAGAGGTCATTGAAGCAGTAATCAATAATCATCAGGAGTATTTCAGCGAAGACGTATTGGTTGATGGCGCTGACTATTTTGGATATTATATTCCGACAGAGGGAGGCATGTTATTTGCAGGCAAACCCAGAGTCGATGTCACGGCAGTGTTAAATCAGCTGGTATTTGTTATTGTAATATTATCCCTTGTCCTGTCGGTAATCGTTATCTTGATTTCCTATTTGATTGTCAATAAACTTGCCAGGTCTATTTACAAAGCAAGTGAAGCCGTCAACCTTGTGGCAGGCGGAGACCTTACCGGTGTAATGATGGAGTCATCCGGTAAAGATGAAGTCGCTGCAATGAATAATTCCGTAAGAAGCATGGTTAATAATCTGAAAGGGGTAGTTTCCAATACCTCTGCTGTCAGTCAGAAAATGCAGGCCTCCGTTGGAGAATTGCGCAGAATGGCAGCTTCTACCTTGAATGCCAGTGAAGAGATCGGAAAGGCCATTGAGGATGTAGCTGCTAATAATACAAAGCAGGCAGGAATTGTCAGTGATATTACAAGCAGCCTGGATGTAATGCAGCAGAAGTCAACGGATATTACGGAAAGCGTGAGGGATATAGAGAACAGTTCTGCCAGCCTTACGCAGAATTGCAATGATATGAGGGTCAAGATTGAAGCTACCCAGGAAAACAGCGGACTGATGTCTGATAGTGTAATCAATATTAAAGATAAGATTGAAACAACCAATAAAGTGATTGTAAAGATGTCAGAAATACTGGCAGGTATTGAGGAAATTGCATCCCAGACAAAATTATTGGCATTAAATGCCTCTATTGAAGCGGCAAGGGCAGGAGATGCAGGGAGAGGCTTTGCTGTAGTAGCAGACAGTATCAGCGCCCTTTCAGAAAATACTGCTCAGGAATTAGTCAGTATAAAAGAGATTATACACAGGATTACGGAGGACTTTAAAGAATGCGCCGATAGCATAGATATCGTGGTTAATAATAATAAGGAAAGCATAAAAGGCATCTCTGAAGTAATCGAATCCTTCAAAGGAGTAGATATAGCGATTCAGAACACATCTGCCCAGATAGATGTGATCAGCAGGGCAGTTGACGCAAATACAAAACAAATGAAGGATATGGCTCAGGAAGTAGTCGTATTGGGTGATGTAGCGGAAAGGAATGCGGCGGCCAGCGAGGAGGTAAATGCGTCCATTGAGGAGCTTACTGCTTTGATGAGCACTGTTGACAGTAACTCCGTTTCCTTAGCGGAAGAGGCTGAAAAGCTAATGAATACATTGGAAATTTTCAAGCTTTAGAGGTGTAAACCTGAATTTTTACTTAGCAGAAGGCGGCCGGATTATCGGCCGCTTTCGCTTTCACAGCCACTGAACTGCGTCTGTTTTTTTGAATGGGATCATTTCCTAGTGGACAAACCGGTGAGATATTGTATAATGGGTAACAGGAGTGTGATACGGATGAAAATTTATCTGATACGGCATGGGGAGACGGACTGGAATCTGCAGCAGCTGCTGCAGGGCTCTGCGGATATCCCCTTAAATCAAAACGGTCTGGAGCTTGCCAGGGTGACTGCCCAGGGATTAAAGGATGTTCCTTTTGATCTGATCTATACCAGCCCCCTGAAACGTGCCAGACAGACTGCAGAGATTCTGAAAGGGGAGAGAGAGATCCCGCTGATCGAGGAGCCCAGGCTTCGGGAGATCTGCTTCGGTATCTATGAGGGTTATTGCTGCAGCCCGGAGAATTACTCGATTCCGGATCCGGCTTTTATGAAGTTTTTCACAGATCCGGGCAATTATATTCCCCCGGAGGGGGCAGAGAGTATTGCGCAGTTATGTCAGCGTACCACGGAGTTTCTTCATGAGGTTGCAGACAATCCGGAAAATGCGGATAGAACGATTCTATTCTCCAGCCATGGGGCCGCAGTAAAAGGGCTGCTCAGCAGCCTGACCATCACGGACATGAAGGATTTCTGGAACGGGGGCGTTCACAGGAACTGCGGAGTGACCATTTTGGATGTGACAGAGGGACGGATCACCATTGAGCAGGAGAATGTGATCTATTATGATGAATCCCGCAGTCATAATTACTGGGAGGAGCAGACCGGTGATTGATTTTTCCAGAATAGACCAATATCGTGAGAATAACCGCATCGAGGCGAAAAAGGCTTTGGGAGGATTGCCCCATAGCATCTGGGAAACTTACTCCGCCTTTGCCAACACGCTGGGAGGCATCATTCTTTTGGGTGTGGAGGAGCATAAGGACCGATCCCTGCACACTATTGATTTGCCGGATCCGGAGCGGTTGGTCAGGGAGTTCTGGGATATCCTCAACGATCCCCAGCGGGTCAGTGTGAATATCCTGTCTAACAAGCAGGTACAGATCGAAAATGTGGACGGTAACCGGATTATCGCCATTACGGTTCCCCGTGCGCAGCGCTGTGACAGACCGGTATATATCGGGGGCAATCCATTCTCCGGTTCCTATCGGCGTAATGGTGAAGGAGACTATAAGTGTACCCATGAGGAAGTGCAGAGCATGCTCCGGGATGCCGGAGTGCAGTCCCAGGATATGAAAATATTGCAGGACATGGGACTGGATGTGCTGGATTATGAGAGTGTTCACCGTTACCGCATCCGCATGAAGCATCAGCGTCCCGGTCATGTGTGGGAGGAACTGGAGGATTCTCTGTTTCTTTATCAGCTGAGAGCTGCGGACAGAAGCGTAGATGGAGTTATGCATCCTACCGCAGCGGGACTTCTGATGTTTGGAGCTGCAAATGAGATTGTGAAAGAGTTTCCCGGTTATTGTCTGGACTATCAGGAGCAGATGGATGAGAATGTCCCTTTCACAGAGAGGATTGTTTCTTCTTCCGGAGATTGGAGCGGTAATCTCTTTGATTTTTATTCTCGTGTTTCTGAGAGAATTACGGAGAAAGTCCCAATATCTTTCCGATCTCCGCAGGATGGGGGGAATGATGCGGCAGAGGTTCATAAGGCTCTGCGGGAGGCTCTCGCCAACTCTTTGATCAATGCTGATTATTATGGAAGACAGGGGCTGGTCATCATCAGGAGAAAGGATAGGATCACCTTTTCCAATCCCGGCGCTTTTCGTATTGGGATTGAGGAAGCAAAGAGCGGCGGCATATCCGATCCCCGTAACGCCGCCCTGATAAGGATGTTTAACCTGGTAAATATCAGTGAAGGAGCCGGCGGCGGTATTCCCCATATCTATTCGGTGTGGAAAGAGCAGGGCTGGGAGCTGCCGGTCATTGAAGAGAGCTTTGAACCGGAGAGAACCACCCTGGTATTGAAAGTCGCTCCAATGGAGCAGGAAAAGACGGCGATAAGAATTGGCGGCAATGAGAAATCGGCGATAAAATCAATGAGGAAGCAGCTGATTATCGAGTATTTAACGGTTCACGCAAGCGCAGGGGCAGCGGAGATTGCAGCATACATGGATGTAAAGCTTTCCAGGGCAAGGGAATATTTAAGCGAGCTTATCACGGAAGATATTGTGGTTGCGGAGGGCAGTAATCAAAACAGAATCTACAGACTGAAGGCATAGAGGCTTTTTTGAAAAAAAACTTGCAATACGAAAGAACTATGTTACAATGTAGGGGACAATAGAATAGTGAGAGGTTTATGAATCGAAGAGGAGAAGAACATATCATGAAAAAGCGGATCAGCGTTTTATTGATTATGGCACTTTTGTCGATGGCTGCACTGAGTGGATGCGCAGGCGGCACTGAAGGATCTTCGGGGGATAATTCCTCTACGGAGTCTCAGGCAGGTAATCCTGTATACGGAGGCTCCATTGTTGTAGGAATACAGCAGGATGTTGATAGTCTTGACCCTCATAAGGCAACTGCGGCAGGAACTAAAGAAATCCTATTTAACATCTTTGAGGGCTTGGTAAAGCCGGATGAGAACGGTAACCTGATGAAAGCGCTTGCCAGTGACTACACCGTATCCGGGGACGGACTGGTATACACCTTTACCTTAAGGCAGGGTGTAAAGTTTCACAATGGCAAGGAGGTAACGGCAGAGGATGTGAAATATTCTCTGGAGAGAGCCTCCGGGCTGCTGGACGGCACGCCCCTGATCTCTTCATTAAGTGTTATCACCAGCGTAGATATTTTGGATGAACAGACGGTTCAGGTCACAGTGGAAAGCGCCAACACAGAGTTGATTTACAGCTTTGTCGCAGCCATCATTCCCGCAGGAAGCGGGGAGGAGGAGAGCGGGACGCCCATCGGTACCGGGCCGTTTTCTTTTGTGTCTTATAAGCCCCAGGAGGGGTTGGTAGTGGCCAAAAATGCAGATTACTGGCAGGAGGGGCTGCCCTACCTGGATGAAGTGAATTTTCGGATTGTCAACAGCCAGGATACGGAGCAGCCGGAGTTCAAGGGAGGCTCCATACAGATCTATCCCTATCTGACGGACAGTCAGGCAAGCGAGCTGGAGGGAAGCTTTAGGATCCTGTCAGCGCCTTCGGATGTGGTGCAGGCCCTGTATTTGAACAATGCCGTAGAGCCCCTGGATGATGTGCGCATCAGGCAGGCCATCTGCTATGCATTGGATTTGGATATGATCAATGAGTTTGTGGCGGGAGGCAATGCGACACTGATAAGCTCTGCGATGCTGCCGACGCTGCAGACCTATTATGTGGACTTGACAGATACTTATGGAACCGGCGCCAATATGGAAAAGGCGCAGGAGCTGATGACGGAGGCAGGCTATCCTGACGGATTTGACCTGGAGATCACAGTGCCCTCCAACTATGAGTATCATATGCAGACGGCGGAGGTAGTGGCAGAGCAGCTGAAAGCAGCGGGGATCAACGCAACCATTCATCCGGTGGAGTGGAGTAGCTGGCTCAGTGACTGCTATACGGATCGGAATTACCAGTCCACCATATCCGGGGTTACCAGCGATATGACTCCCGGATACCTGACCAATCGGTTTCAGACGGATTCTGCTAAGAATTTTGTGAATTTTTCCAGTGCGGCCTATGATGACATGTTCAAATTAGCGGCTGCAGCATTGGATCCGGAGGAAAAGGCAGACTACTACAAGCAGCTGCAAAAGATCCTGTGCGATGAGGCGGGCAGCGCCTTTATCCAGGTGCCCCCGATCACTATTGCCATGGATCCCAAGCTTTCAGGCTACAAATTTTATCCGGTCTACGTGCAGGATATGAGTACGGTGTATTATACGGAATAATGCGTAACATATGTTGCTGTAAAAGCAATTACAGAGCGGAAAATATCGAAAATGAAAACAGAAAAGAAGGAGGCGCCCATGAAATACCTTGTTAAAAAAATCTTTACTCTCATTATGACATTGTTCCTGGTATCTGCGGCTGCCTTCATTGCTTTTCAGATCATTCCCGGCGATGTGGTGACTTCCATACTGGGGACGGAGGCCACGCCTGAGAGGGAAGCGCAGCTGCGAGAGGAGCTTGGACTAAATGCTCCCCCCGCAGTACGTTATTTTCAATGGATCAGCGGTGTGCTTCAGGGAGACTTAGGGGTCAGTTACCGCTATGCCAAAAATATGAATGAAATGATGCCGGTGGCGGAGTTAATAGGAGACAAGCTGCCGGTTACCTTATCTTTGGCGGCGATCTCTCTGGTGCTGATCATCGCAGTGGCTATTCCTCTCGGCGTATTGTGGGCCCGCAGCAGAAATAAGGTGCTGGATGCGGCGCTGGGGGTGATTACCCAGGCTTCCATGGCAATTCCCTCTTTTTTTCTGGGAATACTGGTGACCTATTTCTTCGGTATCGTGCTGAAATGCTTTGCGCCGGGTGATTATGTGAGCTATGAAAAGGATTTGGGCGGATTTCTGTTTTATCTGCTGTTTCCAGCTTTGGCCATAGCGATTCCCAAAGCTGCCATGACCGCACGCTTTTTACGCAATTCCATGCTGACGGAGATGAAGTCCGATTATGTACGGACAGCCAGAAGTAAGGGCTGCAGTGAGAAGCGGGTGATGTATGGCCATGTGCTGCGCAATGCCATGATGCCGGTGATCACTTTTCTGGGTATGATTATGGCAGAGATTGTGGCGGGCAGCATCGTGGTGGAACAGGTATTTTCCCTGCCGGGGATCGGACGTCTGCTGATCAGCTCCATCTCTACCCGGGATCTGCCTGTGGTGGAGATACTGATCCTGTATATCACCTTTGTGGTGATCCTTGTGTATTTCCTGGTGGACATCCTGTACCGGGTAGTGGATCCCAGAATCAGCAGTAAGTAGAAAGAGAAGCGGGAGTGGGACAGTGAAAAGTAAATGCAGTAAGAAAAAGAATAAATATCTGATTGCAGGCCTGTGTATGACAGGTCTTGTAGTGCTGCTGGCAGTCATAGGCGTCTTCTGGACTCCCTACAGCACCACAGCCATGTCTGCCTCCGAGCGCTTTGCAGCTCCCTCCCTGCGGCATCTTTTCGGCACGGATAATTTTGGACGGGATATCTTTTCAAGAGTGATGAAAGGGATCGGTACTACGATTCTGATCGGTACTCTGGTGGTAGCCATTTCCGGGGCGGCAGGAATTCTGTTAGGCGCCCTGACCGGATACTTCGGCGGCATTGTGGATGAGACAGTTATGCGGCTCATTGACGCTGTCAATGGTTTTCCCAGCATACTGCTGGCGCTGGTGGTCATCAGCGTCATGGGAACAGGGCAGAAGAATCTGGTCATCTCGCTGGGCATTGTGTTTATGCCCAGCTTTATCCGTATTGTAAGGAGTGAATTTATACGGCTGCGGGATGCGGATTATATCAGCCGTGCCCGGCTCATGGGAGTGGGGCGGCTGAGAATTCTCTTTGTGCATATTCTGCCCAATACCTTTTCTGCCTTTTGGGTGTCGGTGATGATCGGATTTAACAATGCGATTCTGGCAGAATCCGGTATGAGCTATCTGGGGATCGGCGTGCAGCCGCCCCAGGCCAGTCTGGGAAAGATGCTTTCGGATGCCCAGGGATATCTGACTTCCGCTCCCTGGTATGCATTGGCGCCGGGCTTGACGATCGTATGGATCGTGCTGGGCTTTTCCCTGCTCAGTGAAGGCATACGGCGGGCCGGAGACGGAAATAGAAGTCAGGGAGGTGATGGGATATGATAGCGATAGAAGATTTGTCTGTGAATTTCGGCAGGACGGAGGCAGTGCGCCATGTAAGCCTGGAGATCCGGGAGGGGGAAATCCTGGGTGTCGTTGGGGAATCCGGTTCCGGCAAGTCCGTGACGGCGCTGACCCTGATGGGACTGGCGGCGGATGAGGCCACAGTCACCAGCGGGCGCATCCGGTATGATGATGTGATTCTCCAGGAGGCAGGCAGGCTCCGGGACAAGGCGCTGTATCGGAAATATCAGGGAAAATGGATGTCCATGGTCTTTCAGGAGCCCATGACCTCCCTGAATCCTACCCAGAGGGTGGGCAGGCAGGTGGAGGAAATGCTGCGGCTGCATGGACTGCCCGTGGATAGTGGGGCTGATGGGAACGAGCGTATAACCGGACAGGAAGGCGAAGCCTTCGGGATGGACAGAACAGAAAGAATGCGCCGCTACCGGAGCAGGGAGGAGCGTCTGCGGATGAGGCAGCTGGT
>CALWLO010000025.1 GCA_944381545.1 uncultured Acetatifactor sp.
TACTTTTTGCAAAATAATATTGCATATAGGTATATTTTGTGTTATATTTCAGGCAGGAGGTGATATTTTGACTATTGGAAAAAGAATAAAAGAGCTCAGAAAGAATATTCTGAAGCTCAATCAAACAGACTTTGCCACACCTTTGGGCCTTAACCAATCAACCATTGGTGGCTATGAGAATGATTTTAGAAATGTTAGTGATGCCACCATCCTGGCTATATGCAGAGAGTATGGTGTGAGTGAGCAGTGGATCCGCACCGGTGAGGGCCCGGTATTTACGGAAGCCGGCACTTTCAGCCTGGATGAATTTGCAAGGCAGCATAATGCCACTGAGTTGGAGCTCAATATATTAAAAGCATATTTTGAATTGGATCCTGGATTGAGGAATGACTTGGTGCAGCATTTCAAAGATCGGCTCTCAGCTTCTCGCAGGGTATCTGTTGCGGATGCTGAGGAATCATATAAAAAAATGATCTCCAATTCTGCACAGAGCATGGGCTCATCTGCCTTGAATACCACAGAAGGCACAGAACAGAACGCAAAAGAGGCATAAAAAGGAGGTAGTTGCATGGCAAACTTTATTATCACCCTCCTCTTTGGATGGTGCGGTGTTCACAAGTTTATGCAGAAAAAGGCCGGCATGGGCATTCTTTATCTGCTCACCTTTGGCCTCTTTGGTATCGGTTGGGTTTATGATTGTATAATTTCCTTTGTGAATATGCGAAAATGCAATCAGCAGCCTTTCACTTCTTATGAGCCCCTGATCGATGTGGATGTGGTTGTTGATGATAGGAAGAGAATTGTGGATGATTGTACCAGGCTTATCTCTACCACCACAAGCTCAGATGTATTTTTCAGCAGATATGATCTGCTCCTGAAAACTCTCTCTGAGATGGGTGATTATGTTATGCTTGGCCGCTTCAATGATTATAAGCAGAGCAATATTGAATCCTTTATTATCCGCAGCTACAACAATGCCCTGATCAAAGCAGATGGCATGAAAACCGAAAAAGGCAAGTGTAATCAATTCAGAAAAGCCTATGATGATATTATGAAACACAGATCTGAGCTCTCGGATCATAATTTGGAATTAGTTGAGCAAAAATTTTCCGGTAAAATGTAAAATAAAAAGCCCTGGCTTCCACCAGGGCCCATGAGATACTGCTCATGTATTGTCGCAGATATATTGTAGCATTATCTCCTGGAGCTTTCAATCAGTTTCCGGGCATTTTTATGCTCATTTTTAGGAGGTTTTGCAATGAATGCAGTTATATATGCAAGATACTCTCCCGGCCCTCGGCAAACGGATCAGAGTATTGAGGGCCAGGTGAGGGATTGCATGGCCTATGCAAAAGAAAATGGCATCACCATTTTGGATGTATATGCAGATCGTCATATCTCCGGCTCTGATTTTGAGAACAGAGGAGAGTTTAACCGGATGCTCCGGGATGCAGAGAGAAAACAGTTTGATTCCATTATAGTTTGGAAAATAGACCGATTCGGGAGAGATCGTGAAGAGATTGCCCTGAATAAAATCAAATTGAAAAGGCATGGGATCCGCTTGCTTTATGCAAAGGAGATCATACCTGATGGCCCTGAAGGCATCATTTTGGAGAGCCTCATGGAGGGCCTTGCTGAGTATTATGTAGCCGATCTTAGGCAAAAGGTAAAAAGAGGCCACCGGGAGAGTGCCCTGAAGGGTTATGCTGTCAGTGGCCAGGCTCCGTATGGTTATAAAATCGTTGATAAGATGTACCAGGTTGAAGAAAAAGAGGCCTGGGTTGTTCGTTATGTCTTTGAAAATTATGCAGCCGGATGCACTGCTGTTGAAATATTGGAAAATCTTGAAAAAATGGGAGTTAAGAACAGAAAAGGCGGCTTGATCACCAAAAATGGTATTTATACCATGCTCAGAAATGAGAAATATATTGGCCGCTGCTTCTATGATGGCATTCCAATTCCACTCCCTGCCATTATCAGCCAGGAATTGTGGGATGCTGTTCATGCAACTTTCCACAAGCGTGTTGGCCAGGCTTCTTCCTACAAAGCAGATGAGAAGTATTTGCTCTCTCTCAAAGCATATTGTGGTGAGTGTGGCTCTCTTTTAGTGGGTGAATGCGGATACGGAAAGAAGAGAATCCGGTACTCATATTATAAATGTGCGGCCCGGAAGCGGAAGCATGGCTCTGATAAATGCACTTTGAAAACATACCGCAAGGATGATTTAGAGGATTTTGTTGTATATCATACCATCAATGATGTGCTTCAGGATGATGTGATTGAATACCTGGCAGATCGTGTGATGGAGATCCAGGCCAGGGATACTGTTAATTTGAGATTAGAGCAGCATATTTCTGCCCTGAAGGATACCGAGAAGGCCATCAACAACATTATGAAGGCTATTGAGCAGGGCATCATCACCTCCACCACCAAACAGAGGCTCATAGAATTGGAAGCCCAGGCTGAAGATCTGAAGGTGCATATTGCCAAAGAAGAGATCCAAAAGCCTGCTCTCACCAGGGATCATATTGTATACTGGCTCAACCTCTTCAAAAAGGGTGATGTGTCTGATCCTGATTTCAAGCAGAGGCTCATGGATGTGTTTGTGCATTCCGTTTATGTGTACAACAAAAAAGTGGTCATTGCCTACAACTATGCAGACAATAACCACTCTGTCGACTTCGATCCTGAAGTTTTTAGGTGTTCGGATGAACACCGGATAGTGAGACATGGGGGATTCGAACCCCCGACAACCTGATTAAAAGTCAGGTGCTCTACCGACTGAGCTAATATCCCACAATAAACAGGGCTAGCTGGATTCGAACCAGCGACTGCAGCAGTCAAAGTGCTGTGCCTTACCGCTTGGCGATAGCCCTAAACAAGCGTATCACTCTGACAGCTTTTGAAAAAAAAGGTGGATAAAGGGATTCGAACCCTTGGCCTCCAGAGCCACAATCTGGCGCGCTAACCAACTGCGCTATACCCACCATATCTGAAGCAATATCCTATTGTTTCCGTAAATCCCCCTCTGCATATCCTCCAAGGGAAATTTACTCCTGTGCCCGAAGGGATTCGAACCCCCGACCCACGGCTTAGAAGGCCGTTGCTCTATCCAGCTGAGCTACGGACACGCATCCGGTGTTTCACCGCACTGACGAATGATATTGTATCGTAGAAAAACAGTTTTGTCAACTATTTTTGTCTTTTTTTCTACTTTAGAGTAACAGTTCAGCCCTCTGCATTCATAAAAGCGTCTGCTTCACATCCAACGCCGCCAAGGCGGCTCACCTTTTATTTCTGCGGGCAACGAGCCATGCAGCCGTGCTTGCACGGATATATGGCGACTGACACAAGAGTCAAATACGCATGTATTTGACCCATTTGAGGGCGCTCCGCTCACAAGAGGACAATTCTTCAAAACTCGCAATCAATAATCGGGGTGACAGGATTCGAACCTGCGGCCTCCTGGTCCCAAACCAGGCGCTCTAGCCAAGCTGAGCCACACCCCGATAAGCACGAATATTATATAATAGTTTAAAAAACGTGTCAAGTGATTAATTCGTCCCGCTCACAGTCCCGCTCACAAATACTCTATCCTGAATCTGGCTTCCCCGTCTTCATGAATCTCCATGATCGCATACGACGGTTTGTGGCCGTCCTGACGGGGATAGGACAGGCTGCCGGGATTCAGCGTCACCAGATCTTCCTCGATGTCCAGACAGGGGCGGTGGGTATGCCCGTACATCACCACATCCATCCCCCTCATTCGGGCGTCCATTTTCAATTTCTCGTTCCCCATGGACACATAATGGGTATGTCCATGAGTCACCAGCACCCGATAACCGCCGATATTCAGCTCCACTTCCTTGGGCAGGGCGGAAAAGAAATCATTATTCCCCAGCACGATCTGCACCGGACAGTCCGCCGCCTCACTGATGGCATATTCGCTGCCCTCGGCATCCCCGCAGTGAATTACCATATCCAGGGGATACAGCCGCTCCAGCAGCATAAAATAATTCTCATTTTTTCTATGCGTGTCACTGATAATCAATATTTTCATGGGCC
Organism: uncultured Acetatifactor sp.; assembly: GCA_944381545.1. Lineage (GTDB taxonomy): Bacteria > Bacillota > Clostridia > Lachnospirales > Lachnospiraceae > Acetatifactor. The sequence goes on from CALWLO010000025.1 coordinate 4,066, forward strand.
GTCCCATAAAGCCCCTCCCCATTTATCCTAGTGTTCCTGTTCTTCCATGATTCCCAGCAGCAGCCGTTTCATGGCCTGCAGTGCATTTCCCCGGTGACTAACCTGGTTTTTCTGTTCCTCGGACAGCTCCGCCGTAGTGCAGCCAAACTCCGGCACATAAAAGATCGGATCATACCCAAAGCCATTGCTGCCTTTTTCTTCATAACCGATACGGCCTTCAATGATTCCCCGGCTGGTAAGCTCCCGCCCATCGGGCAGCACTGCGGCAATGGCACAGACAAATCTTGCTGTCCGAAGCGCTTCCTCCACCCCTTCCAGACGACTGAGCAGATTGGCATTTTTGATCCGGTAGGAGGTATCCTCCCCAAGATACCGGGCAGAGTAAATACCGGGTTCCTGATGCAGATAGTCTATCTCCAGGCCGGAATCGTCTGACATCACCACAGTATTCTCCTGCTGGCCTGCCTCCTTCAGGCAGGCGGCGACTGCCCGGGATTTGATCAGCGCATTCTCCTCATAAGTACTGCCGTTTTCCTCAATCTCCACTGCGATTCCCGCCTGCTTCATAGAGATCACTTCCATTCCCAGATCTGCCAGGATCGCCTGTATTTCCTTTACCTTACCGGCGTTGCCGGTGGCAAATACGATTCTCTCTATTTTCATCCGTATCTCCTCCCTATTATTCTTCCTCCATCTCTGCAAACGCCTGGTGCAGGGCCGCCACGATACCCTCTGCAATTTTATCCGTATAGCCCTCCTGCGTAAGCAGCTCTCCCTCTTTTTCATGCGTCAGATACCCAGCCTTCAGCAGGACGCCCGGAATGGTCAGCTGCTGCAGCACCGGATCCTCCGCCTGCATCAGACCGTTGGCACGGCCCACCACAGCTTCTGTCACCCGCTGCTCCAGCAGATCCGCCAGCTGCAGATTGCCGAATGCAGGTATAAAATATTCTCCGTTATACCAGACCTCTGTGCCGAACTGCTCCAGATCCCCTTGTGCACCATTTACACTGATGCCCACATACAGATCCGCATTGACCTCTTTTACCAGAAACGCCCTGTCCTCCATGGGGGGATCCACATCCTCAAGCCTGGTAAAATATGCCTTGATATCCGACCCCTCTATCAGCTCCTTCACTGTTCTGGCAACCTGCAGCGTTATCTCCTTTTCCTGCCCTCCCTGAGCCGTTATTCCCGTATCCGATCCGCCGCCCCTGGGATCGATCACCACGATCCGGTCATAGCATTCCTCGGGCGCTGCATACTCCACATACAGACGGCTTTCCTCCATCAGGCTGCTGTATTCCTGTACCGTATTCATCTGCAGCTTTAATATGGTCATTTCTCCCTGCTGCTGGGCCCAGCCGCCCACTATGGGAGACAGGTCTCCCGTAATCACATAGTCTCGATAATCCGATGCCCGGGCCTCCTGGATATAGATCCATAACTGGCGCTCCGTATACCGGTTCTCAATACTGATATGCTCTGCACGAACTGTCGGCCCTAAGGGAATACAGAAATGCCGGGGCTTCCCTTCTTCAGCCTCCAGCATCAGCCGGTAACGCTCCACCGCATTCTGATCCTGCATAGCGCTATGATTCTCCTGGTTCTGGGGAGAAACATCTGCAATCACAATACTCTTGCCTGCCGCCCACCACAGCATCACCGTCATACAGATACCGCAGAGCAGCACCCACAAAAGCAGTGTCTTGATTCCCCGCCAGTCTGTCCTACTGTTCATTACGTCCTCCCCGTTTGGGAGGCTTAGGCCCCAGGAACTGATAATAATAGGTCTTCATCATGCCGTTATAAATCTTTCGGTTTTTATCCGCTTTACGGCCAATCTCCTGCTCTGCCTGCTCATAAGCAGTAATCAGATACATACTCCAGTCCTTTAAGCAGCGGAACCGCTCACCGATCGTGCGGTACAGGGCAGGCAGCGCCTCCTTTTCCTCCAGACGCTCTCCATAGGGAGGGTTGGTGATAATAAAACCGTATTTCTTGGGGTGGCTAAGCTGTGCCACCTCCCGTCTCTGAAAATGGATGAGCTTCTCTACCCCTGCCAGCTTTGCGTTCTCCCTGGCAATAGACACCATAGCGCCATCTATATCATAGCCCTGTATATCCGTTTCCACCGACAGATCCACCAGCTCCCGGGCTTCGTCCAGCGTGTCATACCAGACCTTTTTCCCTGCCACATGAGGCCATTCCTCAGCAGTGAAGCTCCGGTTCATCCCAGGCGCCATATTTGCCGCAATCATAGCCGCCTCAATGGGGATTGTGCCGCTGCCGCAAAAGGGATCCACCAGAATTCGGTCTCTGTGCCAGGGAGTCAGCAGGATCAGGGCAGCAGCCAGATTCTCTGCAATGGGCGCTTTTGCAGTGAGCTTTCGGTAACCCCGTTTATGCAGGGATTCTCCGGTTGTATCCAGTCCCACCGTCACCTCATCCTTCAAAAGGAATACCCGCACCGGAAAAGCTACCCCATCCTCCGGAAAATGCTCCAGCCCATAGTGCTCTTTCATACGCTCCACCATAGCCTTTTTCATGATACGCTGGATATCGGAGGGGCTGAACAGTTTACTCTTGACACTAGCCGCTTTCGTAACCCAAAACTTACCGTCCCGGGGAATATATTCCTCCCAAGGCAATGCTTTCGTCCCCTGGAAAAGCTCTTCGTAGCTCTCTGCCGTAAAACGCCCCACCTTAATCAGCACTCGCTCTGCCGTGCGCAGAAATACATTGGCCCGGCACAGCGCTTCCTCATCCCCCAGAAAGGTGATTCGGCCGTCAGTCACCTCGCTCACATCATATCCCAGATTCACAATTTCCTTTTTCAGCACTGCCTCCATACCAAAATGACAGGGGGCAATCAGTTCATATCGTTTCATTCCTCATCTCATTTCTGACCCACAGGTCATACATTTTCCGTTGTAAATACAACGCATTTCACACATGCCTAGAATAAGGTTATGATAGCATGGCCATTCGGCCGCCTCATGCCTAGAATAAGGTTATGATATCATAGTTCCCGCCAATATGTAAATAGGGATGCCGCAAAAGCGACACCCCTATTTTTCCAGAACACTGGCCAACCGTCTTAGAAGTTGTTGTTCTTCTGCTTATTCTGGCTGCTATTCTTCTGGTTATTGTTCTGGTTGCTGTTCTGGCTATTCTGATAACCGTTCTGGCTGTCCTGATAGCCATTCTTGCAGTTGTTGGAATTGCTGTTCTGGTTATTGTTCTGATTATTATTGTTGGACATGATTCATTCCTCCTGTTGGTTTTTAGTTACAAGAGTAGTATGTCCTGTCCTTTCCGAAATATACATTTGTTGTACAGGTTATGAGCAAAGTGAGCTGCGAAGCAGCGGGAAAGCACCGTAGGTGCGGCTTTGCGAATGGTGCGGGCTGAACTGTTATCATTTATTAATGCAGCCAGTCCCGGAATAATTTGATAAAAAAAATAACGATCATAGCAATGACAACCATCGGCCATAGCCAGGCAATCACTTGCAGCAGCAGGTGAAATGCCAATCCTACCACCCCAAACACCAGGAGCATGGAGCCCACAGCCAGCAAAGGCAAAGACCAGGATGGCAGCTTCGCCATATGAAACATGCGCCGGACATTTCTTCTGTCTCCCGCTTCCTTCTCTCCGACGCCATCATATTCCCGATAATCATCAGCCGACTCAGACACTCTCCCGCTTTCGGCTGCCACAATGGATCTGGCAATCAGCCGGGGATCTCCCAGTTTCTCCAGCACCTTCTCCTCCTGCTCTCCCAGCCGGATCTGTGTATTGATATATTCTTCATAATAACGGGCGTTCTCCTCCACCAGTGACGGTGAAATCTTTCCGCTCAGAGAGCTTCTCAGCCGATCCACAAATTCCTGTTTGTTCATACCTATCCTCATTTTCGTCTGTTTACAAACATTTTTCTGTCATAATCCTTTATCGAAATAAGTATAGCATGTTTATCTATCTGGGTAAATATACGGCGCCTAAAGCCTTTATTAACTTTTTATAAAAACTGCCGCCCCAAAAGGGACGGCAGCACATGAATATATGTTTAGTTTTGCTTACTCACTGGATATTATTCCTTCCAAGCGTTGTACTGATTCTGGAACTCAGCCAGGATATCCTGGTAACCAGCCTCATCCAAAGCTGCCTGGTAAGCTTCGATAGTAGACTCTACGTCAGCTACAGCAACACCGCCGTTCTCCAGTACGAAGCCATACTGCTCAAATACATTCTGGCAAGCTGCAAACTGGCTCTCTACAGGGGTCTTGTCGAAACGGAAACCAGCTGCACAGGAGGTGTTAGCACCGCCGTTGAAGTCTATATACAGATCTGCCTTATTGTCAGGCTCGTTGTACAGAGGAGTAACGATAGTAGCGGAAGCGGACTCCCACATGGAGTGGTTGTACTTCTCACTGGTCTGTACTACCTTGCCGTTCTCATCATAGGTATAGTCCTCACCCTCGATACCAAAGGTATACAGATCAGCCAGCTTGGAATCGGTATACAGTAAGCCCATAAAGTCGATACAAGCCTGAGCCTGCTCCGGAGTGCTGTTAGCGGTTATCGCATAGCAGGAACCCAGAGCGGAAGTGGAATGTGCCCATCTATCGGTAGCAGGTACCATAGCCACATCCTGACCGTAACGGGTATTAGCCTCTGCGTTTACAGGGATATCGGTCCACCATGAAACTGCCCAATCCTGGGTCTGAGTAGTGGTATCCGTGGTAGTCTTGGTTACATCATCCTCAGAAATATAGCCAGCTTCTGCCCACTGTGCCATCAGCGTACAGAACTCTTTATACTCATCGGTCAGAATGGTATCCACAACCTCATTGGTCTCTCTGTCAACTGCAACCCAGTTAGCAGTAGCATCAGCAGTGAAGAAATCAAAGCTGTCAATGTAGAATCTGTAGAACATAGCAGTCTTCTGGGTCAGGAAAGGATACTTCAGGCCTTCTGCCTTAGCATCTGCCAGCATAGGCTCAAGGTCTGCCAGGGAAGTAACGGAGGACAGATCCCATCCGTACTTGTCAACCAGATCCTGGCGGAACATGAAGTCATAGCCTTCTACATTGTCCTTGTATACAGGAATGAAATAGTTTCTTCCGTTGTACTTGGTAGCTTCCCACTGGCTCTCGTCCATGGAGTTGTACAGATCGGTGCCGGGCAGCAGGTCTGTGATGTCATATACTGCGTTCTTGGGTACCAGATCGTTGGTGCCGATCGTGCTCTGCCAGGAAGCAGTCCACAGCAGATTGATCTCGTTGTTGCCCAGCGCCAGGTTAGCCTTATCTGCATACTCGCCGGAGCCGATATCGGTCAGATTAATCTTCACATTAATCTTATCAGCGATGTACGCATTGATTGCATCCTCTACCTTCTGCACCTGGTCAGAATCAGGAGTTGCCAGGTTAAAAGTTGCTCTGGTAACATTGATTTCCACCACGTCGCCGCTGGCTGCGCCGGAGCCTTCGTCGGAACCAGCTGCGCTGCTGCCGTTGCTTTCTGTGCTGGAACCAGTATTGGAATCAGCAGTAGAACCAGCATTGGAACCAGCATCGTCGCTGCCGCATCCAGCCAGCAGGCCTGCCATCATGGATGCCACTAACATAGTTGCAAAAATCTTTCTTTTCATTTTGGTTTAAACCTCCCTTTAAATTTATATTCTCAGGGACAACACACCATTGTGTTCATCCCGGAATACCTTAACATATGCTTCTTTCCGCATTAGCCTTTGACAGAACCCACTGTCAGGCCCTTGATAAAATATTTCTGGAAGAACGGGTAAATCACCATAATCGGCCCAATGACCACAATAACGGTTGCCATCGTGGCGGAGTACTGGGGGATATTACCGCCCATAGCCGCTCTTGCCGAGGCAGGCACATTGGCGTTATTCAGCAGGAATTCGATACTCTTCTGGATATTTACCAGTAGCAGCTGCAGGGGTTTCTTGTCATCCGATGTAATATACAGCAGTGCATTCTGCCAGTCATTCCAGTATGTAGTCGCCATCATAAAGCCTACCGCCGCCATGGAGGGCTTCAAAAGAGGAAGCGTAATCTGAAAGAAAGTACGGTACTCTCCCGCTCCGTCTATTTTTGCTGCTTCCATCAGCTCCAGAGGAATACTGTTTACAATATAGGTTCTCAGAATAATCACGTTCATCGTTGTCACACACAGCGGAAGGATCAGCAGCAGCACATTATCCTTCATGTGGTAGTAGGACGTAAAGATAACATAACAGGACAGCTGACCGCCGTTGAACAGCATGGGAATCAGCAGATAAACAGATAAAAACTTCGACAGCCTGAATCCCTTCCGGCTGATAGCGTAAGCAAACATCGCCATTACCATCAGACCTAGCAGTGTACCTACTACGGTAACGAAAATAGTCACTCCATAGGACGTCAGCAGCTGGCTGCCGTACCGCAGCACAGAATTCATACCGGCCAGTGACCATTTCTCCGGGAAGAAACTGAAACCGTTCTGGGTGATCGCTTTCTCATCCGTAAATGCCGCAATGAAGACCAACAGAATCGGCAATGCGCAGAACAGCGTATACAGCAGCAGGAAGAACCCGAGGATATACTGGCCTACACCCTTCCGCTCTCTTCTGGAGGGAACCAAATCGGCATTTTTCATTTTCTTCTTTGCACTCATTTTATCTCCTCCTTCTTAGAACAGTGAATTCTCAGGTGAAATCTTACGCACTACGCCATTAGCAAATAACATCAGGAGCAGGCCGATCACTGACTGAAACAGCGTGGTAGCCGCCACAAATCCAAAGTTAGAATTCTTAAAGATGGCATTCAGTACGTAGGAATCAATAACCTGCGTTGTGGAATACAGGGAACCGCTGTTTCTGGTAACCTGATAGAACAGACCGGTGTCGGATCTCATAATATTACCCACTGACAACAGCAGCATTACGGTAATCATGGGAATCAGCGCAGGCAGGGTAATATGCCAGATCTGTCTCCACTTGTTGGCGCCGTCAATCTCCGCCGCTTCATAAAGCTCGGTGTCAATACCTGCCAGTACAGACATATACAGCACGGAACCATAACCCACACTGTTCCACATTTTTACAACCGTCAGGATAATGGGCCACAGGGAAGCGGTACTGTAAAACCTGACATTCATTCCCAAAGCATTGTTCAGGATACCGGTATCGGTACTGATGAATGCGTAAACAATAAACTGCACAGCCGCATAGGAGATGAACACGGGAATAATCATGATCGTCTGCATCACCTTGGCGCATTTTTTGAAAACGAACTGGTCAATGGCAATAGCCAGCACCACATTCAGGAAAGTTCCCAGTATCGTAAAAATGAAATAATACATCAGGGTATTCTTCGTCATGTTTATAAATGTAGCTTTAGATGCCAGCAGGAATTTGAAATTCTCAATCCCGTTCCACGGACTCCCCCAGATTCCTGCGCTGTAGTCATAGGATTTAAATGCCATTACCAAGCCCGACATCGGCACATAGCTGAAAAACAGCAGGATCAGAAATGCCGGCAACGCCATAATTACATGTGCTCTGTGATGCCATATGTTCTTTAAAAAACTTTTCATGTTACACACTCCTTCTCTTTTCATATATTCTAAGATATCATTTGGTCTGTAAACATAGAATCAAAGGGAACTATATCTTGCTACGGATTTCCCTTCAATCAGCTTGCCGGGAATCACGATCTGCTCCACCAAGGTAGTCTTGGGCCGCTCAATCAGACTGATCAGATGTCTGGCCGCCACGGATCCAACCTGCTCGGCATCCTGCTTGATCGTTGTCAGCTGCGGCTGCAGCTGGCTTGCCGATGGGATCCCGTCATAACCGGCCACGGAAACGTCCTCCGGAATTCTTAGCTTTTTCTCCCGGATGGCATTGATCCCGCCGAAAGCGGCAAAATCATCCGGATAAATGATACAGGTAGGAGGCGTCGGCAATTCCAACAGCGCCTTCGTCACCCAGTGGGCTGCTTCCGTATCCCGGTAAGCTGCCTCTCTCACATATGTATCCGGAACCTCCAGCCCCAGGCGCTCCGCCGTACGGTAAAAGCTGGATAAGCGGCTGGCTGTTACCGCCGTATTCTCCCCGTGGATATAAGCGATTCGGCGGTGTCCCATCTGATAAATATATTCCACCAGATCCTGCATCCCCCGTACGCCGTCGGATATTACCGCAATGCGGTTGTTAAACAGATAATCAATCGTCACCAAGGGAAGATCGCTCTGCAACAGCTCCACCACCCCCGGATCATGAAAATCTGCGCAGGCAATCAGCACCCCGTCAAATCCCCGATACCGGCAGCGCTCCAGATATGTCATATCCCCCTTGCGGTCCCTGCAGCTGCTGATAAAAGTAATATCGTATCCACCGGCCTCTGCCGTTCGCTTAAAGCTGTCCAGCACACGGCAGAAATGATCATGGGTCAGCCCGTTGCCCGCCTCATCCGCAAACATCACTCCTATGGAATAAGTGCGGCTGGTTCTGAGCGCCCTTGCGGACAGATTGGGCAGATATCCCATCTCCTTGGCAATCCTGCGAATCCTCTCTTTAGTCTCTTCTCCAATATCCTTGTGGTCGTTCAGCGCCTTGCTTACCGTGGCTACCGAAACCCCGCAGGCCATGGAAATATCTTTTAAGGATGCCATCTTCTTACTCCTGATTTGTTCGTCAACTTTAACGTTTTCGTAAATTTAGTTTATAACACTTTGAACAATTTTGCAATCATTTTTTTGATTTTTTGTTCATTTTTTTGTCTTTTGTGATTTTTAGCCAGTTTTTAACCATGCATTTTGTACATTATTACAGTTCTGCTTTTGGACTTTTTTTAAAAGCATTCTTTATGTCTATTCTGGCTTGATAAAATACAGGAAAATGCCATTCTGCAGAATATTCCTGAGGCTCTTAGTTTTTCCAGCATTTTTCCACATATCTATTGCATTTTACGGACATGTTCTGTATAATTTTATCTGTAAATCAGCTTCACTTAATCGTTTACTAAAAACAAATTCATGAAAAGGAGAGCTTTACTATGAAATTTGGTTACTTTGATGATGCCAATCAGGAATATGTCATCACCACCCCCAAAACTCCGCTTCCCTGGATCAATTATCTGGGCTGCAACGAGTTTTTCAGCCTAATCTCCAACACCTGCGGAGGTTATACTTTTTATAAGGACGCCAAGTTGCTGCGGCTGACCCGTTACCGCTATAACAATGTGCCTACCGACATGGGCGGTAAGTATTTTTACATAAAGGACGGCAGTACCGTCTGGAATCCCGGCTGGCAGCCCGTAAAAACAGATCTGGACAGTTATGAGTGCCGTCACGGCATCGGTTACAGCCGTTTTACCAGCACAAAAGACAAGGTGGAGGCCGATCTGCTGGCTTTCGTACCCATGAATGACAACTGCGAGATCAGCAAGCTGACCCTGACCAATACAGGCAGCGAGACCAAGGATCTGAAGGTGTTCTCCTATGTAGAATGGTGTCTGTGGAATGCCGATGACGATATGAAGAATTTTCAAAGACTTTTAAGCTGCGGCGAAGTGGAGGTGGAGGGTTCCACGATTTTCCACAAGACAGAGTACAGAGAGCGCCGCAATCATTATGCAATTTACTCGGTAAACGCTCCCATCGCCGGCTTTGACACCATCCGGGACGACTTCCTGGGAGCCTACAGAGGAGCAGACAATCCGGAGGTTGTTGAGAACGGCCAGTGCAAGAATACCATGGCCAGCGGCTGGTCTCCCATCGCTTCCCAGCAGCTGAATGTGTCCCTGGCTCCCGGCGAGTCCAAGACCTTCATCTTTGTGCTTGGCTATATTGAGAATCCGCAGGAAGAAAAATGGGAATCCTATGGTGTGATCAATAAGAAGCGGGCTTATGAAATGCTGGCGCGCTACGCTACGAATGCGGATGTAGATGCTGCTTTTGCCGCTCTGCAGGACTACTGGAAGCAGCTGCTCTCCAAGTATCATGTGGAGTCCCGGGACGAGAAAGTCAACCGCATGGTCAACATCTGGAACCAGTATCAGTGTATGGTTACCTTTAATATGTCCCGTTCCGCTTCCTATTACGAGTCCGGTATCGGCCGGGGCATGGGCTTTCGGGACAGCTGTCAGGACTTGCTGGGCTTCGTGCATCTGATTCCTGACCGGGCAAGAGAGCGTATTATTGATATCGCTTCCACCCAGTTTGAGGACGGCAGCGCTTACCATCAGTATCAGCCCCTGACCAAGAAGGGGAATTCCGACATCGGCAGCGGCTTTAACGACGATCCCCTGTGGCTGATCGCAGGCACCAGCGCCTATGTGCGTGAGACCGGTGATACCTCCATATTAGAGCAGCTGGTACCCTTTGACAACGATATGTCCAAGGCCACACCGCTGATGAACCATCTAAAAAGATCCTTTGACTTCATTGTCAATCACAAGGGACCTCATAAGCTGCCCCTGATCGGCCGTGCCGACTGGAATGACTGTCTGAACCTGAACTGCTTCTCCGAGCATCCGGGCGAGTCCTTCCAGACCTTTGGCCCCAGCGAGGGCCCCGTGGCGGAATCCGTATTTATCGCCGGTATGTTTGTAAAATACGGGGAAGAGTACGCACAGCTGTGCGAACTGATGGGGGATACTCAGGAGGCCGCTTATGCAAGGGCACAGGTGGCTGAAATGTATGACACCGTACTGGAGAGCGGCTGGGATGGCGAATGGTTTGTCCGCGCTTATGACGCATACAGCCACAAGGTTGGTTCCAAGGAGTGCGAGGAGGGCCAGATCTATATCGAGCCCCAGGGCTTCTGTGTACTGGCCGGCATCGGCGTAAAAGAGGGGCTGGCAGAAAAGGCTTTGAACTCCGTAAAAGAGAAGCTGGATACCGATTACGGTATCATGATCCTGCAGCCCGCTTATACCCGGTATCATTTAGAGCTTGGCGAGGTATCCTCCTATCCCCCCGGATATAAGGAGAATGCAGGCATCTTCTGCCACAACAATCCCTGGGTATCCATCGCAGAGACTGTACTGGGACGGGGAGACAGAGCCTTCGAAATCTATAAGAAGACCTGCCCCGCCTATGTGGAGGAGATCAGTGAGATCCACCGCACCGAGCCCTATGTTTATTCCCAAATGGTAGCCGGCCGGGACGCAAAGTTCCATGGAGAGGCCAAGAACAGCTGGCTGACCGGTACGGCCGCATGGACCTTTGCCAATATTTCACAGTATATTCTGGGGGTATATCCCACCCATTCCGGCCTGCAGATCAATCCCTGCGTGCCTAAAGGCTTCGGTGATTACACACTGACCAGGGAGTACAGGGGTGCAGTATATCATATCCAGGTACTCAACCCCAATGATGTGGAGAAGGGGGTTGTATCCATGACTGTAGACGGCGCAGCTGTAGAAGGAAATATCATTCCTTACGATGCTGCCAAAAAAGAGGTAAATGTTGTTGTGACCATGGGCTAAGTCACCCCGAAAATGTCACTTTGACAATAATGAAACGAAAACGGCATGGCTGTAAAAAGCGATGCCGTTTTTGGTGCAGCAAAAGATTTTCGGAACTGCCTATTGACTATGTGGGTGAAACATTCTATACTGCTCTTCGTACGATTTCGCATCACTCTCCTGCCCCAGGAGAGCGCACAAAAGCATATAAATCTGCCGGTAAAGCGAAATCCGTACCGGCCGGTTCTTAATGGTTCTGAATAAACAGACAGCCCATTTGCGGGAACAGATACAGGAGGTATGAAATGATACAAATATCCGACCACTTTGATTACAGACGCCTGCTGCGCTATACCTTTCCGTCCATGGCGTAGTGGATGGTTTCTTCGTATCTAATTTTGCAGGCAAAACACCCTTTGCCGCCGTGAATTTCATCATGCCGCTGCTGACAATCCTGGGCTGCATCGGCTTCATGTTCGGCACCGGCGGCAGTGCTCTCATCGCCAAAACTCTGGGAGAAGGCAAAACACAGAAAGCCAGCGAACTATTCACCCTGATCGTTACGGTATCGGCGCTATGCGGTATCGGCGCTATGCGGTCTCCTGCTTGCCGCAGGCAGCTTTGCCCTGCTGAGATCCATCGCTTCCCTGATGGGGGCTGAGGGACAGCTGCTGGAGGACAGTGTCCTCTATGGCAGGATCATATTGCCTGCACTTCCCTTCTATATCCTGCAATATGAATTCCAATGCCTCTTTGCACCGCCGGGAAACCAAAACTGGGGCTTGGCATTACCGTGGCTTCAGGCCTGACCAATGTGGCTCTGGATGCCCTGTTTGTTGCCGTATTCCCCTTGGGCCTGGCAGGGGCTGCTGCTGCAACCGCACTGAGCCAGTTGGTGGGAGGTGTGGCTCCGCTGATCTATTTCAGCCGCAGAAACAACAGCCAGCTGCGTTTTGTCAAATGTAAGTTTGACGGCAATGCGCTGTTAAAGACCTGTACCAACGGATCCTCAGAATTGATGAGCAATATCTCCATGTCCCTCGTGAGCATGCTCTACAATCTGCAGCTGATGAAATATGCAGGAGAAGACGGCATCGCCGCATACGGAGTGCTGATGTACGTGAGCATGATCTTCCAGGCAGTCTTTATGGGTTATTCCGTAGGGGCAGCGCCGATTATCGGCTACCACTACGGAGCACAGAATCAGAAGGAACTGAAGAGTCTGCTGAGAAGAAGCTGCACTCTGATAGGCATATTCTCCCTCCTGATGTTTCTGTCCGGAAAAATCCTGGGACGTCCCCTGTCCATGATCTTTGTGGGATATGATGCGGGGCTTCTGGAAATGACTATACGAGCCTTTTCCATATTTTCTTTCTCATTCCTGTTTTCAGGGCTGACCATCCTGGGTTCTTCCTTCTTTACTGCCCTGAATGATGGCCTGACCTCCGCATTAATCGCTTTCCTGCGCACACTGGTATTCCAGATTGCCGCCGTCTGCATCCTGCCGCTTTTCTGGGGGCTGGACGGAATCTGGTTTTCCATTATTGTGGCAGAAGTCCTGGCGGTAATGAATACGGTGCTATTGCTGTTTGTGAAACAGAAAAAATATCATTATTAAGAGAGGATGGATGACCTTTTTCCCAGCTGCCAGAAGGCTACGGCGCTGGCAGCCGCCACATTCAGCGAATCGACGCCTCGGGCCATGGGGATCCGCACCTTATAATCGCAGGCTGCAATGGTATCCGCTGCAAGTCCGTCCCCCTCTGTGCCCAGCACAACAGCCAGCTTTTCCTCCTTCGCCAGGCGGGGATCCTCCAAGGAAAGGGAATCCTCCTGCAGAGCCATGGCAACCGTTTTGAAACCCATTTTGCTTAACCCGGGAATTCCGCTTTCCCGGGAGCTCTGTCCCTCCTGCCCTCTGTCTTCCTCATCCAAAAATGTCCAGGGAATCTGAAACACGGTCCCCATGCTCACCCGGATCGACCGGCGATACAGCGGATCACTGCTCCCCGCAGTAAGCAGCACCGCATCCATACCGAGGGCTGCTGCCGAACGGAAGATGGCTCCCACATTGGTGGGATTCATGACTTTTTCCAGCACGGCGACCCGTTGTGCGCTACGGCACACCTCTTCTGCGCTTTTTCGGGGCTTACGGTGCATGGCGCAGAGCATCCCCCTGGTCAGGGCATAACCGGTGATCTGTTCCAGCACGGGAAGCTCTGCCGTATAGACCGGAATCTCCCCGCATCTGGCGATTATCTCCCGGCCCCGTTCCTCCGCCAGCCTTCTCTCCATCAGCAGGGAGTAGGGCCTGTAGCCCGCATCCAGAGCACGGCTGATCACCACCGGACTCTCTGCAATAAATAATCCTTCCTCCGGTTCATAATAATGAGCCAGCTGCCCCTCGGACAGCCGGGCATAAATATCCAGCTCCGCCATATGAAAATCCTGAATCTTTATGATCTCCGTCATATTCCTCACTCACTT
>CALWLO010000026.1 GCA_944381545.1 uncultured Acetatifactor sp.
ATCTGTCCCCATTTCTTGCCTGGCAATCCTAATAAAAGATTCCCATTTACTCTGGGGCATAATGTCCAAGAATCAGATTCAACTCCGAAAAATAATCGGTAGTCTGCTTCGTTAGATGCAGCTATGAATAATTCCTGTCCACCTCTTGATTGTAAATATGCGCCGCCTGCCCAGCCTATAGACAGACCATCTGTAATCTTTAAATTACCGGTCATGGTGCCGCCGGATAAAGGCAGATCATCATGCGTATGACTTGAAGCTGCCGCTCCTATATTTGCAGGAGTACAATAGGTTTTATAATTTGACTCGTCAAGTGTTGTAACCCATTTTCCATCAAGACCGCCATTGGCTGTCAGGTACATTGTATAAGTGGTATTACCCTTATTATGTGCTGTCGCATAACCACGCATATTTGATATCTTGTAAAAGTTGATAGTACTCATATTTGCTGGATAATCTGAGATTAAACTTCCCTCAATTTGCAATGCAGATCCATCGGGCATGGCTGCATATACCTCTGCAGCCGTGGGGATACCGGATAATCCGATTTGTGACAATGCGGTATATGTTTTCAGGTTTACACCGTTGTTTAACGTAGTAATCCTATCGTTCAGCACCTTTCCCTGGGCAGCACTTAAACTATCGGTGGTACTGGTACTGGTCAGATTGTCCTGGATCCCACGCCAGGTATTTGTGTCGCTGTCTGTCACCGATGTTGTACTGCCGTCCGAACCGGTCAGTGTAATAGTAGAACCGGATTTACTTAAGGAATAGGTGGTATTGGTACCTGTTACAAGTTCATCTAATCTTACTTTATCAGATGCGCTCATTAAGCCGTCGTTGGAAGAAGTGGCAGCTTCATAAACAGGCAGAGTCACTGTTTCCGTGTCAACCGCAGTCACATGTCCCTTGGAATCACTTGCGACAGACTTTACAGCTGTAAAGGTACCGCCGGGAGCAGGAGATACGGCAGAAGCAGAGCTTGTTCTGGTCACGTTTTCATGGAATACCGTGACAACAGTGCCGGATTTTGATGCACCAATGTAAGGATCTCCGGTGATGGCGCTTATTTTTGTACCGATAGCAGCATCCAATGCCTCCACTACAGTCTGGTTTTCCGCCATGGCATCTGCGATTTCTCCCAGCGTATCCAACGTAGAAGGCGCACCGTTAATCAGGTCTGCGACCTTGGCGTCCGTATAAGCCTTTGACGCATCATAGGCAGTTTTCACACTGTTTGGTGTTGCGGCAGTAGTAGTAGACGTACTGGTAGTGCTGTCCGTTAATTGGGTAATCCCCTTGCCGGATGTTGTAGCCTCGTATAATTCTGCAACAGGGATCTTGGCATTGGCGTCAAGACCCGGCACACCGTCTGCAATATTTTTGTCCGCTGTTAAGACGAAATGATGATTGTCCAGCTTATTCTGCAGATCGTCTGCAGCAGTAGCTGCATCCTGGGCGGCTGCTTTAGCATTGGCAATGGCAGCGGATGCCTGCTCCTGGCGGAGAGCTTCCTGTTCCTGCCGGGCGGATTCATTGGAAACTCTGGATTGCTCATTAACCGTTCTGGTATTTTCAGCAGTGATCCGAACCGCCTCGTTTTCCCCCCTAAGAGCTTCTGCCTCTGTCCGTTGCTCCTCATGAGCCGAACGGATTTCTTCCGCAGCTAGTCTGGCCTGTTCGTTTGCCTGCCGAAGCGCTTCGGTTTTCTGGACATCAGAGATCAGATCTTCCAGAGCGCCGTACTCATCGGCACTCACAATGTCCTCGTTCTGAACAGGGCTCCTTTCGATATGGATATGAAAGGGCATAGTTGAAATCACCTGATTATCCCGGAACAAAGTTAGATCCGCATATAGAACGCCGTAAGCGGCTGTCATCTGACCGGTTACGGAAGCGGTAATTTCATTGCTGCCAACGTCTACAGCGGCCGTGTGGATCACTTTTGTGCCGTCCGGTTTCTGTATCTTTATATTTGCCTGTACATCTGATGTTAAAATGTAAGGATTTCCATTATCTGTGATACGAAAACGAATATACCTGGATTCATAATCATATTGTTTCAGATTTACAGACTCAATGGCTTTATGCTGTAAATCCAGATATATCTGACTGTATATAGGATTCATCTGTTTACCTCCTGTTGCTTACCATCTTATTCACTGGCTTTATTTTCCGGCTGGCTTTCTGTTAATGCCTGCTCGTATTCTATTCTGTCTCTTTCTTCCTGCTGAATGGACAGGGCATTAAGCTCGCCATATAGATCTTTTAATATACTGTCCAGGATAAACAGCGGCAAGCCGGAATCATTTATGGCGTTTATCATTTTTCTCCTGGTTTCACTGATTCGCACGGTAATCGGTTTTTCCATGTTTTATATCTCCTTCCTGATCGTTTTCATCCGCAGAAAAAGAGTGCCTACTCAGCACTCTTTAATTGGGTAATTTGTTTCTTTAAATCCTGTATTTCCCTGTACAGGATCTGATTCATTTTAATCATGTCCGGGATAAAGTCAATATAGCCGATAGCATCCGGCTCGTTGTCTTTGTTTCTGATTACGCCATATTCAGATACCTCTACCGCCTGTTCGGCAATCATGCCATGCCTGTTTTTCCTGCCGTCAATATAGTCAAAGGACACGATCTCATAATCCAGTAATTGCAGAGCCGTAGAATCCGGCAGGGGAGTGATGTTGGTCTTATACTTCTGGGAGGACGGATTGGTTACCGTTCCGGCTACTTCCAGGTTACCAAATAGTTTCGCAGAGATATCATGTGAACTGGGGGTGTAATCATCATATATTTCAAATGCTTGTACATCTGAAGCAAACCCCATTAACAAGCCGGTTCTTGCTGATTGTCTGTCATCATGTATCATTTTCATATATCCCGGGACAGCCTGTATATTTGCGCCAAAAGCGGATGAGCCGAAGCGTATGCCGGAGACAGGGTTAAATATAGGGTATGCGTTTGCATTATAAAAATACATCTGTTGATATACATACATATAAGCTTCTGTTGGCGTATTGTTGATTCGAATCGCCTCAGTCTGGTATATTTTCCCGTTTTCATCCACATATTGTCCGCATATGCTGCCATGTTGATAGTTGCCTGAAGCATTTTTATCGAAAAGAAATATGGATCGGAAATCACCGGAACAGCCGCTCATATTGGCGCCAGTAATCGTAGTTCCGGTAATGGAACCGCCGCTTATGGTTTTTCCGCTGATGGTAGTACCCGTAATATTTTCTGCGGCAACACTGGCAGCGACAACATTTTTGACATTCACAATATTGGCGTCAATGGTTCCTGTGGTAATCAAATCCGCATTAATGGTGCCTGTGGTGATACAATTTCCGTTAATGGTGGTGGTACCTGCGGCAAGCCCGTCCGTTTTATTTTTGGCATCTGATGCATCAGTGACGGCGGTTTCCAGCTGCTTTCTGGCATCTGCGGCAAAGCTGTTGAAGGTAACGCATCCGGTGATATCCACCTTATTCCCTGCAATCTGTACGCCGGTTTTGTCCGCATTGATCATGGACACCACCTTGGAAGCGCAGTAATCGGATGCATTTACCTTCATGGTAATGGATGCATTCGTAGAAATATCCAAACCGGATCCGTCTCCCCGGATGTGCAGAACGCCATCTGCATCCACGTACAGCGCCTTTCCGGACTGATTGGATAAGGACAGCAGTTCATGACTGTTGGGATTGACTGCAAAGGTATTGGTTCCGTTTGTGATCTGCAGCCCATTCTGATCGAAGGTCATGGATTGGCTGATATTATGGATACTCAGATTTTCTCCCAGCAGCAGCTTTCCCACAAGGGTTTCGCCGATCAGTCCGTAGGCATACCTGGACTCGCCGGTAGCAGGGTCCTGGTAAATATATTTGCCGAACGCCGTTTTCGTGTGCCGCCAGTTATCGTCCGTCAGGGCAATGGTGGAATCAATAATGCGCATCTGGGTTGCCTGATAATCCCCGGTAATTTCATCCAGGGATCTGCACAAAATACCGTTTTCGGTAATGGTGATATTCTGATTCGGCGCATTGGCAATCATCATGTTGGTAGCATCCAATCCATGCTCCACCCAATCCTTGACCCGGGCCGCAGTTTTTGCATCATCGGAGACTTGTCTGGCAGTAGCGGGATAGGAAGCTGCCATGGATTGTGCTTCATCCAGA
The DNA here is from genome assembly GCA_944381545.1 of uncultured Acetatifactor sp. Classification (GTDB taxonomy): domain Bacteria; phylum Bacillota; class Clostridia; order Lachnospirales; family Lachnospiraceae; genus Acetatifactor. The sequence goes on from CALWLO010000026.1 coordinate 4,187, forward strand.
ATATCTCCCAGATCCTTAGCGATACTGTGAGCCTCTGTCACATTAGAGAATTCTACCGTTATCTTATCGATAGCGTTATAGTCAATGCCGATTTTGATCAGCCGTAAGGAGTAAACCTCACCGCCGGTCTCAACGTAGATCCAGTTTCCTAACCGGCACTTATCATGAAAGGGTTCAAACTCCGGCATCAGAAACAGATTGTTGACAGAGGCGGTAAGCGTATACTGGTTCCGGCAGGCGGCGGATAGATCCTTTTCCGCAGCCTCTAAAAGCTTTTCCGCTGTTTCCAGAAGCTGTGCATCGGTTAATCCGTCTGACAGATAATTACTGTTTTCATACTTGTCATCTCTGCGGTAGGAGCAGTAGAGACGGTACAGGGAATCGCCAAGGTAGCTCTGCAGATCCAGCAGATGATGAATGGCTTTCTGCTGCGCTTCGTACTTAGCCTGCTGCTCCTTCCACTCCTGAACGGTAGCGTTTCGCCGTGTCAATTCCGCCTCTGCTTCAGCATACAGATCATAATATTTCCGATATAACTGATAGGCCGGTGAGTCCTCCGGCTGTGCGGAATCGCCGTGCTCCTGCAGAATGGTCATGCAGGATAAATAAGCATCCCGGAAAGCTTCAAGGGATTTCATGCCATATAGAGTGAAATCATACTCTTTCTCCTCTAAATCCTTTGCGGCAAGCGCCTTTTGAAGCTTCTGGGTGACATAGGCCAGAGCATCCCCGTCCACCCTTAAGGTGAGATCTGCCGTGCTGTCCGCATAATCCTCTTCGGAACCGGCTTGAACATGAAAGCGGCCCTTCCATATGCCGTCTGCGTAGGCAGAAGAGGATATGGATATCCGGTAATCCGAACGGATCAGGATCTCTGCATAGGAAAGCACGGCCCGGTCCGCCACTGCCCTGGTAGTGGCTGCGCCGAAATTGCTTATGCCGATGGAATTGGGGGCTTCGGTATTTGCCATTAAAGCGTTCAGACCGGCAGTAACTTTCTGCAGCTGTGCAGTGGCATTCGTATCCTCTGGCTCATAGGAGGGCATCATTTCGGATTCGTAGTACAGGATTTTGTTGATGCAGTCACGGATATGCAGATTCAGGGTCTTGTACTCACTCTTTTTGCTGTTGCACAATTCCGTATAGGATCGGAGTTTACCGGCCAGCTCTTCAGGCATATCCCGATATTGCAGATCCGAGAACTGAACCAGATATCCGGATCCATTGGGATTCACAGCAGGAACAGCATTGGTTACCGCATCATCGCCGCCGATAATTTTAAAACTGTTCTTGATCGTTTCCTTGTCGGCAGTTAAGGTGATTTCGTCCGCCAGATTATCCCTGGATACATAGACATTTGTCCATTCCCCATAGCCGTTTTGCACATTTGCATTGCCGCATTCAGGACACACATCATAAAAATTGCCCCGATGCCCGCAGGTGCCGCAGACAGACAGCATGTCGTATAGGGAGATGCCTCTCTGCAGAGTATCGTATGCAACGTATGCGTCTATTTCAGGGGACAGCTCCTGCCGCAGAAAATCATCAATATTGGTATCGATGGAGAAGGTTCTCTGCAGCCGGGCCAGGGAATCGTCCACATGCAGGATCCGGTAATGGGGAGCCTTATCTTTCAGTATTCTGTGCAGCAGGGAAGCGGAAGGGTTGTCGGGATCATATATCATCGTGGGCGTATAGTCCTCCCGGGAAATATCGATATCCGTATTCACCTCCACTGCGATATTCAGCTGAGATAATTCTGATTCGCACAGACTCGTTGCAGTAATCATCTTGATCGCTTCGTTCGATGTCTGTTCCCGGACTTCCATCTCGTAGTATCTGTCGTACTCGTGTACATAGATCAGCTTCAGATTCACGATATCATCCCAATAGGGATTTACATAACCGTTTATTTCCCGATACACGGTAAACGACATTTCATCGGCGCCGTTAAAGCTTTCCGTGATATTTACATCAGCGATATAATTGGAAATATCCCCGATTGGTTCAAAATCCTTTCTGCACAAGCAGATAACCGGTTGCTTCAGATCCTGAGATAAATGAAAAATATTCACTGTAAATGCCTCCTTTCCTTGAATTCTACAGCCCGATTTTCGCAATGGGGGAGTAGGTCATGGTAATGCTGCAGGGGAGGTTGGAGGTATAGGTGTTCCGACGCTCCTCATAGGTATTCTGGATATCCAGCCAGCCGAAATTGAAAGCTTTCATCACATCATCCCCCCTGACCGTAGAAGTCAGAATCCGGTGCTCGGAATCCATTGTCAGGATCTCCCCCTGAATACAGCCGTTTATTCTGGCGATAATACCGCTTAAGGTATTGCTGACAGCGTAGTCGCCGTCAGCGCAGCAGGTAATACGGAAGGCGGGGCAGAGACGCCCCACCTCATCCGATACGTCGGTATAGGTGTAACGGAAAGGCTCTGCGGTCATGTCCATAAGGGCAGTCTTAGGCTCAAAATAAGCATACGGCGCATCAGTGGTAACCGTTATTTCCAGGCCGATCACATTACCGGAGTATTCCATTTTTTTTACATTCAGCATTGCATTGAAATAGAATTCGCAGTATCCTCCGTCCGGATCCCTGGCAATCTTAAACGTATGGTAACCGTCATTGCGGGCCAGCCACCGGTTGAAAAAACGCAGTTCCCCGGCGCTGAAGCAGGGTGCTGCCGCCGTACAAGGATCCTTACAGACCTGAAAGGTTCCGGTTAGTGCGTTTGCATATCTGCCGGAAAGATAATTCCATCTATGGGAACCGGGTACGTTGACGGCAGTGAGTTCCAGCGACGCTCCATTTTCTGCGGTTTCCGGACCGGATGTGCTGAAGCGGCAGGGAATCAGGCCAAAAAGGCTGGCGGACTGTCCGCACCATTCAAAATCAGATAAAATCATTTTTTCACACCACCTTTACGTTCATATTTCTGAATCTTTTTTTCAGCGTTTTTCGGAGATTGCGGATATCCTGGTTCAGCTGAAGATATTGGGTTCTCTGTTCCTCGAGAGCGGAAATGAGTCCGCTGTATTCGTTAATTACTTTATTTATTTTTTCACATTCTGCTGTCAGCTTCTTATTCGCATCCGCAAGAGAACGGTTTTCCTGTTCCAATTTCCGAATGGCTTCTGTCTGGGAAAGGATCACCCTGCGCATGGTTTCTGTTTTTTTGTCTGTCTTTGTAAGCATATGGCACCTCTAATAGAAAAGAAGGGCAGCTTTCGCCGCCCCTCTGATAGTTGTGTGATTATGACCAGTTGTAGTTGTTCTTGGATAAGCTGTTTTTTCCCATGACCTGTCCGATCGTCATATCCTGTATCATCCGTTCGAATTTCCCATCCTTCTGCAGCTGGGTGATGAAGTCGTTATAGTCGCTGACATGTTCAATGGGAATGCTGATGTTGATGTCGCCGAAGGCATAATTGCCGGCATTTGCAGCAGTGGAAGAATACAGCTCTGCGTAATCGGAAAGGGGCAGAAGGTTCTGCGGGGTTACACCGGATCCGGCAAGGACTTCGGGGCTCAGGGAGAGCAGGCCGTCATCCAACAGGCGCATCCAGAAATCCTCGGACAGAAATTCTGCGGAATCCAGGAAACCATGGGTGGCGATTTCGCTTAGGCTCATGCCGCTTTGGTATTGTCTCAGCCAGTATTGATAACCGGCATCCTCGGCAGATCTGCCCAGGACGCCCTCGTATAGATCATGGATGGTGTCGCTGACAGATTTATTCATGGCAAGGTATTCCGGTGAATGGAGAAATCCTTCTATGACATTCTGAACGGTTTCTCCGCCCGTTAATTTTGCTAACCAGTAGTCCATGCCCGGCGCATCAGATGACCGGTCGAGTAATCCCCGGTAAAGCCGTTCAATAAAGTTCCTTGCGGTATTTTCATCGGCAATAGTGGTTTCCAGACCATAGCCGGTAACGCCCAGATCTCCCAGGTTGGAGGAAGTCCGGTACATCCTTTCGTTTGATTCATACAGGCTTTGAAGTGCGGAAGCAATATTGCGTCCGATGTCTGTCATGCCGTTGATACCGGTTGTCCAGACAGAATGGATATTGGAGGTAAAGCTATACCCCCATTCTTTGGCGGCAGTATTGATGGTATTCTGGATGTCCTGGGCGTTGGTATTGGCATATGCAATCATCTTCTGGAAAATAGCCTGTTCCTCCTGGCTTTGTTCTGTGATCAGGGCCTCGTATTCTTCGGCAAGCTTGTCCAGCATATCGGTCTGGCCGCTGTACCACTTGTCATACCGGGTTTCTTCCAGATCCTTTTGGGCTTCTTCCAGATCCACCTTCAGCTGTTGGATTTTGGCTTTGTTTTCCTCAGAGTCATCACCGGAGAGTGCGGAAAGCTGTTTCTGGATATCGGCAACATTTTTGGTCTTTTCCGCCATATTTTTCTGGTACTCATAGGCAGATTTCTCGGTATCCAGCAGTTTCTTTTTGGCGTCTATCAGCTCCTTTATGGAGTCAAGCTGTGCCTGGTAGCCTTCCCGGGCAAGCTCTGTTATGGCCTGGCGTTCATCGTAGGCTGCCTTAATGGTATCCTGATATGCATCGGCAAGAGCATTCTTTCTCTCGATTAATGTGGTATTGGCGGGATCTGTCTTTAATTCCCGATTGATTTTGAGCAGTTCCTCTTCATAAAGCTTTGCCTGTTCGGAATCGGTATAATAGTTCTGGGCATGTAATCCGAGCAGGGCACTGCCGGCATCGGTCAGGCTGCCGTTATCCTCATATCTGTCCTGATCCTCCAGCAAATCCATCAGGAAGTCGGATTCATCGGTGAGTCGGGAGATGGAGTCGTGCAGGCGGTCAAATTTTTCCCACTCCAGCTGCCGGATGGCATTGTTCAGCTCGATGATCTGGTTTTCCAATTCCATGGCAGAGACGGCATTTTCATCAATAGCAGTCTGCATTTCCAGCCATTTGGGGGAACCGATCTCCAAGCCTGCGGCCAGGGCATCCTGCAGGTTTTGCTGTAATTGCAGGCCTTCCTGTTTCCGTGTCTGAAGTCTGGCTTCACCGTCTCTCAGCTGGCGCTCATAGAGTCCCTTGCTTGCTGCGTATCCTTGTAATTCCAGGCGTTCGATCATGGTATTCATGATGCTTTGTCTGGCATCGAGTCTGGCAAGCTCGTTCTCATATGGCTGCAGCAGGGCCTCGTATTCCTTTTGCTTGATTTCCTGCAGCTCCGTTTTGTACTCCTCGGCAGCATTGCGTACCTCCAGGATCTCGTTATACATTTCCCGCCATGCTTCGCTGTCGGCTTCGATGTAACCGCTGTGTACAGCAGAGTCCAGGGCTTCTTCCAGCTGCTGTACCTTCCGGATGTTGTAGGCGATCAGATTCTGGGTTTCGGCGTACAGGGCGCTGTAGACCTGGGGATCGGTTATCTGGTAGGAGTTGCCTTCCCGGATTTCCAGTCTGCTGATAGAAGCTTGGGTGGTTTGCATCAGGCTGTCGAAGTAGGTGCTGATGTGATCGAACTTTTGCTTTGCCAGTTCTGCCAGCTGTGTTTTCAGGTCTTCGATGGCGTCGGCGCATTCGGTGGCCTTGTCGTACCAGGTCTGGTATTCCTTGATCCGGTCTGCCAGGGCTTCATCGGTGATGGTTTCGATTGCCAGGGAGCCGCTTTGGAGCTTGTTGATGTACTCCTGGGACAGGCCTACGGAATTGGCTTTCTGCAGGTATTTTTCATAGGCTGCCTGCTGGGTCTGGATGGCGGCATTGGTCTGGGTCATAGCCTGTGTCAGGCTGTGGCTGCGTACAGACCAGGCCAGATAGGTGTTGGAGAATTTTTCCTTGAGTTTATCGAGAGCAGCAGTGGCCTTGTTGATGAGTTTATCAATCCAGTTCAGGTCTTCGGAGAAGGCGGCTGCGGTGGAAGAGGAGCCAGTATCCTTTTGATACAGGGTATCCTCAAACTGTGCCTGTAATTTCTCTAATTCTGCGTTCGCTTGATTATATTCCAGTGCGGCCTCAATCAGGGCAGGGGTAAGGCTTGTTTTGCCGGCTCCATATTTCTCATAGAGGAAATCTGCTACATTCTTCTCGGAATGAGTTGCATTGTATAGCCCCGCAATCTGGCGTATGGCATCTGATTCCAGCCCCCATGCGTTTATTCTTGTTTTAATATTCTGGATAGTGGCCTTGGTTAATGCGATCTGATTGAAGATAGCAGTGTTGGTCAGGGAGACGTAGTCACTGATCAGGTTAGTCAGCGCTTCTTCCTCCAGTTGATAGCCGTCCGTGGTGAGGATGACAGCATCTTCTAACTCGCCGTATTTATGAATCAATTCGGCTATCTGTTCGGAAGAGAAGGTTTGATGATTGCGGGCAGCATCTAGTATACCGGTTAATTCTTCCCAAGAGGTCTTCAGGCTTTGAATATCGTTGGAGCCGCCGAGTCCTTCCGTGAGGATGTGCTGTAAATATTCCAGTTCGTAGGAGAAGCCTTCAATATCAGAGGTATCGCCGAAACGGGTCAGCAGCTTGTCCAGGGAGTCCCGCATAAATGCATCTACGGTGGCAGACAGGTCTTCATACTGTACGATATAGGGCTGTATATCCGGGAACCGGGTAATCAGTTCGCCGGGAGTAAGGGAAGTGTTACTGGAGTGCAGGTCACTTAGCAGGCTTTGTAATTCGGAAATCTGTGATTTCCAATCGTTGATCAGTTCTGCATATGTCTGGTCATTGCCGGAGTCTGAGGTCAGCCAGGCAGAGAGGGTGGAAGAGGTATTTGCGTCCGGGTTCTGGGATAAGTAGTAGGTAAATGCTTTATCAATATCATAATTTGCCTTTTCTAAAGCATTCTGGAATGCAGCGATCTCATCCTGGGTATTTATAGAATATTGTTCTGCAAATTCATCGATTTTTTCGTATATTTCTTTGTATTCCTCGAACTTAGAAGATGTGGTGTGAATGTCTCTGTCAGTTGCGCCGCTGGCTGCCTGAGCAGCATTACTCAGGACCTCTTGGTAATTTTTTGCCACAGCATCATAATCCTCGAAACCAAGTCGGATTTTAAGCTCCTGGGGATTTTCTTCTAATATCTCTGCAATTTTGCTAATATATTTGTCAATGATAAATTTAGCGTCCTGAATTGCCATATCAGAGAAATCCGTGGTAAATAGGCAGATTAAAGCGTCCTGTATTTCAGGATTTTCTTTAATGGCATCTACGATATTCGCTACATAAGCACCAATATCTGTTTTTGTTTCGAAACCGCTGGCAATTTCCTGGGTAATGCTGTTAATGACAATAGATGCAGCGTTTTTGGACTGTTCATCAAGCTCCGCATAGTCTTCATTGGTCATGAGATATGCGTTGGCAAGAGTCTGAACATTTTTCATGGCGGAATTAATTTCGGCCTGATAAGTCTGTTTTAATGCTTTTATGTTCTTTTTAATTGCTGTTAAATCGGCATCTGTCAGGTCTTCTATTTGAAAATCAATTTTGGGTCGACCCAAAAAATCATAGGAAAGTTTGGCATCCTGACCAGACATAAGCATAAGCAATTCTTTATATTCTTCTAAATTCTTCCCATTCTCCAAAGCATCATATAACTCATCATAATAATCAATTAATTCAGCGTTTCCTGATCTGAAAAATGATCCATTGATTATCTGGTCCGCATAATTTATGATGTCATTGCCATCAGAATCTTCACCAGATACAATAAGCATGTTATAGGCTTCCTGCTGTGCTTCTTTATAGGCATTACGCAGCTCTTCCACGTTGCCCTTAAGAGATAGGATAGCATTGCCTTCATCCGTGTAGCCCTGAACAAGAGTGGGGAACATCTCTGCGATCTGGTTTACAATAGCATTATACTCTGTGTATTCGTCTGTGGTGAGGGATACATTTTCCCCAAGCTGGTTTACACCTTTTGTTAATTCTACATATTTGGTTGCTAGTTTCTCAATCGTGTCAGCATTTTCGTTTGCGGTAGTCAGTGCAGAGTTGTAAGATGACATTAGTTCATCTACACGTTTTTTGCTATGTTCGGCTGAATGAATAAGATTATCAATCCCCGTAACTGCCGATTCGATTAATTTACTGATGCCCAGCATCATAAGCATGTTAACCGCAACAAATAATGTTTTCATAGCAGCTGTAGTAGCTTTGGCACCAAGAGTCTGTTGCTTTAAAGCTGTGTTGTGAGCGATTGCTGCTTCACGGGCTGCTTGATTGGCTTTTACAAGGTCTTCTGTTGTTATTATTTGCCCTTCTAATTGTTGCCCTAATTTGGCATATTGTTTTTCTCCTTCTGGAAGAGTATCAAATAATTCTTGCCAAGTGGTTTTTTGTTTCGCAACAGAAGAAGTCATTACTTTAATCTTTTCGGTTATATCAGCAACATTTGATGTATCTAATTCAGGAAATAACTTATCTACATCAATTAATTGAGATTGAACATCCTCTTTTTTGGGATATAAATAACTCCAAAAACTGCCAGCTTGTTTTTTGGCATCTTTTAAAGAAAGTCCGTTAATAGTAAACAAATCATCTATCGCAATTTTTCGTTTATTTGCAGCTTCTATATAATCATTAAATGATTTCCCCAATATACCCCATTTGGCACTCATTTTATCAATATCATTGTGGAATGTTTTAAATATCATACTATAGAAAATTGTAACCTGTGGAGAGTTACATAAGCAGATTGTGGAGTTCTGCAACACAAGGTTGTGGAAGTCTTGTATTTTGGAAAATTTTATGATAAAATGATTGTTAAATTGGTTAATTGGAGTGTGATTTTATGGCTTTATGTTACTGTAAAAAATGTGGTAGAATTATATTGTTTTTATTTGACAAAGATGAAAAAATATGTGACTGTTGTAAATATAATGTAGAACCTATACCAAAACAGTTTCTAAGTGGCGAATTTTCAATAAATGCTGAATTAAAAGAAAAATTCGTTAGTGAATATATTAAAACCTCACCTGAATTCGACCAGTACCTTTTCGACCATAGAGAAGAAATTTTGACAAAGCAATCTGCTGAATTTGACGCTAAGATGGCTCATGGCAAAGCAGTTCTAGAAGAACAAAACAGAGTGACCAAATGCCCTAGTTGTGGAAGTAGTAATATTTCCAGAATAGGGGTAATAAATAGAGTAGTATCAACGCATTTTCTTGGGTTGGCAAGCAGTAAGATTGGAAAAACACATAAATGTAATAATTGTGGGACTACGTGGTAAATAAATCATAATCACACATCCTTTCTTTGGAGATAAAAAGTTATTAGTCACCTGTATATAAAATTTCTTTATACACAAAAAGCAACCTCGTTAATTTGAGATTGCTTTTTCTATGTAAAGATATTTTGTTGAGGCAAGAATTATTATCATCTTTGTTGTAGGCGATCAGGTTCTGGGTTTCGGCGTACAGGGCGCTGTAGACCTGGGGATCGGTTATCTGGTAGGAGTTGCCTTCCCGGATTTCCAGTCTGCTGATAGAAGCTTGGGTGGTTTGCATCAGGCTGTCGAAGTAGGTGCTGATGTGATCGAACTTTTGCTTTGCCAGTTCTGCCAGCTGTGTTTTCAGGTCTTCGATGGCGTCGGTGCATTCGGTGGCCTTGTCGTACCAGGTCTGGTATTCTTCGATCATATTTGATAAGGATTCATCCGTAATGGTTTCCATGTCTAATGTACCATTTTGAATCTTATTGACATAACTTTGAGATAAACCTACAGAGTTAGCCTTTTGCATATACTTTTCATATGCGGCTTGCTGCGTCTGAATCACTTCATTCGTTTTATGGATTGCTTGTGATAAATTGTGGTTCCGAATCGTCCAAGAGATATAAGTGTTGGATACTTTGTTTTTTAATTTATCCAGAGCGGTAGCCGCTTTGTGAATAAGCCTTTCCAGCCAATTCATTTCCTTAGTAAGCTCTTTGGTACTGCCCGAAGCATTTAATCCATTGAGAGTTGACTGAAAATTTGATGCTATTCCATGATATACTATGTTATTCAGTGCATCAGACGCATTCTCATATCGAGCTGCCTGCTTGCGAAGATTTTGTAAAAACTCCTGGTTTGCCTTTGCCGTTCCGTTATCAGAACTTAGTGCTCCGTTATTTATCATTTGCTGAGTTGCAGCTTCTAAATCTCTGTACTTATCCGTAAAGGTTTTAGACTGGGCATTATAATATTCACGCCACATTTCTGAAACAGTGAGCAACGTCTGCTTTTCTATTTCCATTCTGGCATCATTATAATTTTTGCAGTTCTCAATATCTATGCCGTAATCCTCACTGAACTGGTTGACTGCATCAGCAGAAGTTAGGCCTACTGCTTCATAGAATTGTTGGTTCAGCTCATTTTTTGCAATCAGTGCCTTACCGTAATTTTCAAGGTCTGTATCATAATGCTCTGTGAGGGCAGCATATAATTCATCTGCACTGACAACACCAGCATAGAATCCGGCAACGAGTGTTTCAAGGTTTGAACTGAGAGAAGCAATACTTGATAATTCCGAATCTGTTAGATTATTATTATCAAAAGCATTCTTGAAATCATTTAAAGCATTGTAAGATTTCTGAATCTCAGAAAATGACGCCTTTAATGAGGGAGTCAATCCGCTTGCTGTATCTGCAATTGACTGCAAATCCTCTTTGATATTATCCGGCAAGCCTTCGCCAAGTGTAGCATATAACTCGTTAAGGGCATTGTAGATCAGGTCAATGATGGCTTGTTCTAAGTTCTCAGATTTATCCTGTAGTTCTGGGAACTCCCGAATAAGATCAGTTAGCGCACCACTTTCCATTGATCCTGATTGAATAGAAGAGAGAGCATCTGATAAAGTTTTAACTTTTGATTGGAAATCGTCTATGGATTGGGACTGGGCTTCGGTGAGAGAGAATGAAGTGTCCGTTTTAAAGGTTTCACTTTTAACTTTTATCTCATCAAAGAACTTTTCAAATTCTGGCATTGTAGACAATACATTTATTATAGAATCTCTTATATCGTCTTGTGATCCAACGAATTTTGTACTTGCAACGGCAGTATCAATCATACTTTGCTTAAATGCTTCAAATTCTTCTTGTGTTTCTGGAATAGATGACTGTTCAGATAAACTCTTTAAGATTTGCTGTTGTGCAATATTCTTGTTCAAATCATCAACGGCAGTATTATAATTACCGATTGATTCATCAAGTTCATCTAATCTTTCATTGATTGCTTGGTATAATGGATTTGCTGTCATTTCTTCCATTGTTACTTCGCCGTTATCAATAGCAGTATTTAATGCTTCTTGTGCATCTTTAAGTTTTTGGTAATTTTCTAATATTCCTTCTACAGTTTTGTCATTACCAGTTAAAACTAAAGAGCCACCACCTGTTCCATGTGAACCAGAACTGATTACACCTGCTTTTTCTAATATGTCAAATGCTTTTACAGAATCTTGACCGCCACTTAATATGTTTCTATCAAACATGCTATACCAAGCATATCCTTTTCCTACATCAATTAAGTCACCTTCATATGCATCGACTGCGGTCATCAAGTCTCCCTGTGCTTCTCTTAGAGAGTCTAAGGTCACTTGATTGATTGCTGTATCTAAATCTCCATATTTTTCTATCAAAGTATCAATTTGAGAAGCTTCTATACCGAGTGCCTCTAATAAATCAGACTGTACATCCAATAAATCTTCCTTTACGCCCTGATTTGACTTTACTTCTCTTGATAATTGGTTATACTTATTTAGAAGTTCTGATAAATTATTAGATTCTTCTTTCGCCGCCTTTGCATTTTCTATAGCTTCTTCTCGTGCCTCTTTCTCTTTATTTACCCATTTTGTGATAGCAGATACTAAAGCGCTTATAGCAAGAGACAGTCCCATTGATATTGCTGCATTTAACGCTAATGAAGCTGCTTGTAATCCGATACTTGCCGCCTTTGCACCAATTAGTGATTTTATATACCCACCCATTGACGCTTTAGCACCATTAAGACCAGCTAAGTAGTTTCCTAATGAGACATTTTGTTTTCCAACGGCTTGTATATAAGCATTTTGTAATTGCGTAGATTTTGATAAATTTCCATTATATGCTGTAAAAGCATTATTAAGTTTTGTGAAATTACTTACTGATTGAGAAGCATTCACAGATAATCCTTGTAAGTTAAATGCACCATTTTTATTATAAACAGTCGCATTTATTGTTTCTAATGCCTTTAAATTATCCTTTGTACTAATCAAAGTTTTATTAAATACTGTTAAATCACCGTTTATTGTTTTAAATATCGTACTATTTGTTTCTACATGTGGAGTGTAGAATTCGGTGTTGTGGAGACACCTATACTGTTGTGGATACAGTATTTATCTAATTTGTGGAGAATTATGTGGAGAATTAGATATAGATTTTTGTGCGAAATCACAGTATAATAATAACAATAATTATCACAAGGAGAATTAAGACATATGAAAAGCAAACACTCTATTATTTTTATTATGATGTTATTAACTATTTTAAGTTTATCCGCTTGCTCTTCACAAACGAAAGATGAATTAATAAACTTAACATTTTCTCAATATTATCAAAACGCAGATGACTATGATAAAATATATCCATTATTGAACGAATATTTTTCTGGTATTCAAAATGCCTATGATAAATCAGATAAAGAAGATTTAAATACATTTTCACTTCCGGATAACTTTAGCGAAATAGCAAAGAAATTGTCTGACATATCAAATGACGATAGTGGTATAAGAACATCTGATGGGCAATTAAACACAAGCAATGAATATATTGCAAAATTAAAAATTTTAGAACCTTATCTTCGCATGGAAGTATGTCTTGCTGAAAGAGACATGCTATCATCTCCAAATGAAGATTGGTTTGCAAAATTGAATAACCTATTATCAGAAACATATATAGAATATGAAACTGGGATAGGAGAGTAAGTTAAATCATAAAATCACTTCCTTTCTAAATAAACAATTTACGAGTTATGATAGAGTATTAGATACTCTGTAAGTAGTACTAAGAGGATAGTGATACTTATACAATACCTAATTAAAAAGACCAGTAATTTACTGGTCTTAATTTTTTGCATAGAAACCTGCTAACAAAAGTCAAGGACTTTTCAGCAGGTTTTAAAATTATTTCGTCAATCTATTTTTGTGTATAACAAGAAGGCCGGCGCTGTACTCCAGCCAATGAAAGCTTGTTGTCGTTATGTTCTATTGATAAACTTCGATTACTCTTGCATGAATATCATATCCGGTTCCACAAAAATTCGGAGCATATTAAATTTATCAATGATGTCACACAGCTGCTATCTGAAAATGGAACATTCAGCCGGAGCAGATCTACGCCTTTTTGAAAGAATTTGCCCCTACAACGAAACAGAGGATTCGGCTATTGTATCTGCCCGGGAGACAGGGCGCTGCCTGCAGG
>CALWLO010000027.1 GCA_944381545.1 uncultured Acetatifactor sp.
TCTGAAAGCGTAAGCTCTGCCCGCCGTTTGGCCGCCGGTTTCCGCCGCTTTGTTGTTCCCGGCTGCCTGTCCGTTCTGCACCGTCTTCCTGCCGTCCGCCCTCCGTCTGCATCAGCTCCTGCCGTCTGGCGCTCCGCCGCAGGGCGCCGGCCACCCGGGCTGCCACCTCCTCCACTGCAAAGGGCTTAACCAGGTAATCATCCGCTCCCAGTTCCAGCACTGCCACTCTGTCCTCCAGCGCCGATTTGGCCGACAGCACAAAAATAGGCAGATCCGGGTCTGTCCGGCGGATTTCCCGGATCAGCTCCTCCCCTTTCATCCCCGGCAGCATCAGATCCAGCAGCATCAGGTCGTACTGCTCCAGCTCCAGCCGCAGCCTTCCCTCCGTTCCAGAGAAAGCTTGCACCGCTTCATATCCCTGCTGCCGCATGATTCGAGCCAGTAGGTTATTGATATCCGTATCGTCTTCCACAATCAGAATCTTTGTCATATCTGTACTATCCTTTGCTCCGTTTATGAATCTATTTCCATATATACGGATACCTCTTCAAAAAGCAACCTTATCCGATCTTCCCATTGTAATTCCTGTCCAAAAAGCTTACACTATAAAGGAAACCAATGGAAAGTGAGGATATCCTGATGAAAATAGAACCCTCTATGCGGCTTGCGCACTTTCAGACCGGCATTTTTGCCGCTTTGAATGAAAAGAAAGAAGAACTGCTGGCCAGCGGGCGCAAGGTGTACAACCTGTCCGTGGGCACCCCGGATTTCCCGGTAGCGGAGCATGTACGCCAAGCCCTGATCACTGCAGCCGACGACCCCGAGCAGTATCATTACACCCTGCGGGATCTGCCAGAGCTGACCCAGGCCGTGCAGTCCTATTACCGCAGACGTTTCCATGTGGAGCTGGAGGCCGATGAGATTCTGGCCGTTCCCGGCTCCCAGGAGGGCATTGCCCATATCGGCATGGCCCTGTGCAATCCCGGAGACGTGGTGCTGCTGCCCAATCCCGGCTACCCTGTCTTTGAGGTGGGCGCCTATCTGGGCGGGGCAGAGCTGTATTTTTATGACCTGAAAGAAGAAAACCGGTATCTTCCCCTTCTGGAGGAGATTCCGGAGGACATTGCCCGGCGGGCAAAATATATCATGGTATCCTACCCTTATAACCCGGTATGCGCCATCGCTCCGCCCTCCTTTTATGAGGAGCTGATTGCTTTCGCCGAAAAGCACAATATCCTTGTGGTACATGACAATGCCTATTCCGACATCATCTATGACGGCAATTACGGCGGTTCCTTTCTGGAGCATGCCCATGCCAAAGAGGTGGGCATCGAGGCCTTCTCCCTGTCCAAGAGCTTTAACCTGACCGGCGCCAGAGTGTCCTTCCTGATCGGAAACCGGGAAATCATAAAGCCCCTGCGCCTGCTGCGCTCCCAGTATGATTTCGGTATGTTTGCGCCCATTCAGAAAGCGGCCATTGCCGCCCTGACCGGCCCCTTAGAGGGCGTAAAGACCCAGTGTCTGGCCTACCAGGCACGCCGGGATGCCCTGTGCGGGGGCCTGCGGGCCATCGGCTGGAATGTGCCGGACAGCCAGGGCACCATGTTTGCCTGGGCGCCGATTCCGGAGGGCTTTGCCTCCTCCCAGGCTTTCTGTATGGAGCTGATGGAACGCACCGGCGTGATCTGTACCCCCGGAGACGCCTTCGGCAGCCAGGGCGAGGGCTATGTGCGCTTCGCTCTGGTGCTGCCGGTGGAAACCATCCGGGAGCTGATCGAGGTCATTGATGCCAGCGGAATCCTTACCCGCTGATCAGTCAGCAAGGCTGCCATACATTTCCCGATAACCTTACATCTACAGTGCCATACGCATCAGCATCATACCGGCGGAGTAATTTATGGCTGCTCCTCAGCCATAAATTCTCCAGATGCTTCCGGGGAATCTGCTGTCATTAAGTATAACAAACAGGACAAAAAACGATATAGGGCCTGTCCTGTTAAAATGAAATATGGTTGACAATAGAGCTTGACAAACCCGCCCCCATCCTATATGATAGGCTACGAATCAAATCATATTTGCTAGGGGAGCACATCGCTGAGACTGGATCCGACGGATCCTAACCCTCACTACTTGAACCGGATAATACCGGCGGAAGGAAGCAGAAGTTTACAGAGGCCAAAAGCCATACGCCGTCCAGGCTCCGGCTTACGATTCTGTAACACGATGTTGTCCCTCCTTGCAGCCACAAAGGAGGTTTTTTTATGCTTTATGATGTTGTTGTCAACGATTGGGGCGAAACTACATACGTCCCCACCACCCTCGGAAAAGTTCTGCTGGTGCTTGTGCTTCTGGCCCTTCTGGCAGGCGCTGTTGCCTTTGCCAGAGCAAAAGCCGGAAAATCAGCTGATGCCTCTGCAGCAGGGAAGAAGTCATCCGGCAAGCTGACGGTAAAGCAGCTGGTATTCTGTGCCATGGCCATCGCCCTTGGCACCGTGCTGTCCAATATCAAGCTCTTTTCTTTCCCCACCGGCGGCTCCATCACTCTGCTGTCCATGCTGGTGATCTGCCTGCCCGGATATTTCTTCGGTCTGGGAGCAGGACTGCTGACCGGAGTTGCCTACGGCGTGCTTCAGCTGCTGATTGATCCCTATGTATTATATCCCATGCAGCTGGTAGTGGACTATCTGCTGGCTTTCGGTGCACTGGGGCTTTCAGGACTGTTCGTCAATGCCAAAAACGGGCTGCTCAAGGGGTATCTCACCGGTATTCTGGGCAGATTTGTTTTCGCCGTGATCTCCGGCTGGATCTTCTTTGGCGTCTATGCCTGGGAGGGATGGAATCCTTTGGCATACTCCATCGTATATAATGCAATCTATATTTTTTCAGAAGCCGCTGTCACGGTTGTCCTTCTGCTATTGCCCCCTGTGAAAAAGGCGCTGGGCAGTGTCAAGAAGATGGCGCTGGAATAGATGCACGCCCTCTACTCTGTCTCCATTAGGGAATGATAAAAGTCACGCAGCACGTAAAAGGCCAGTTTTTTATGCTGGTGATCCGCAGATAAAAGTCCTTTGGTATTATAATAGTTCTGGATCGATGAAGTTCTTCTGGGACAGCGGAAATCATTAAGGATCCACGGGGTCATCCCCTTGATATAGGAGATCTTTCGGATCTGCTGCGTCTGTTTTTCATATACATATGCCTGACAATCCTCCGTACCCTTATCGGTAATGGTTCCCCGCAGCCCTGGCTGGGCATCGGCACCGAACTCCGTAATAATAACCGGTTTTTCCGGACAGCTGTTTGCAAAAAGCTGTGGCAGCATCTTCAGATCCGGTGTATACCAGCCGCAGTATTCATTCAGGCCGATAATATCCAGATATTGCTCTAAACGATCCTCAATGGCATTTTTCGCAAAATTGACTAGGCATGCCGCCGAAACCATCCGTGTGGGATCCATGCTGCGGGCACATGCGGCCAGGCTGCCCATGAATTTCAGACGGGCATCCGTGTCTTCATTCTCATTGCCCACAGACCAGATGATCACGCTGGCCCGGTTATAGTCTCGGGTGATCAGCTCCTTGAGCTGGTTTTCCGCATCCCTGTAGGTATCCGGTGAGTCAAACTGTACCTGCCAGTAAACCGGGATCTCTTCCCACAGCATTATCCCCATCTCATCGGCAAGCTGCGCCATCCGTTCACTGTGGGGATAATGCGCCACCCGCATGAAATTGCAGCCAAGCTCCTTGGCATTACGGATATTATCAAGCCGTTCCTCATCCGTCAGCATCTTGCCTCCGGGGACACTGTCCTCATGGCAGCTGACTCCCCGCAGAAAGATGGGATGGCCGTTAAGCAGGATCTCCATGCCTTTGACACGGATTTCCCGGAAACCCACCCGATCACTGATCCGGTCTGATGCGCAGCTTACGCCAACCTCATACAGTTTGGGATGTTCAGGAGACCAGAGCTGGGGTGCTGCTTCAAACACAGCCTCGCCCCAGCCGTCCTCCACGGTGATCTCCTGACAGATTCCCAGCTCCCCGATCGTCAGAACCGCCGTATCCGTAACGGCTTCGGACAGACGGACGGAGGCACGGATCCTTCGAAAACTGCCGTCCGGTTCCAGGGCAATCCGGAAATCCCGGATATGGAGTTTGGGCACACGGATCAGTTCAATATCCCGGTAGACTCCGCCATAATTAAACCAGTCGGTAGCCTCGGGAGGAACCTGACTGCTGCGCCTGCGGCTGTCAACCTGAATCAGGATCCGGTTACTTTGCTCCAGCTCATCGGTAATGTCAAAATAGCACGGCGTAGAACCCCCCTGATGCATCCCTACATATTTTTTATTCAAATAGATACGGCATAGATAATTGGCGGCACCGATTTTCAGGATCATCCTCTCATCCTCCATTTGCTTTGCATAGAGGAATGTCCGGGTATAGATCATACTGCCCTCGTATAGCAGGTACATCCTATCCTCTGTATTCCAGCAGCAGGGCAAATTCATGGTTTCCCATTTGTCAAAGGAAAAATCCACCGGCAGCGTATTTCCCGCTTCATCATAATATTTTTCCTCATACCATTTCTGACTGAGACAGGTGTCATACTGGTCAACAGCATAATGCCATTCCCCATTCAGCGATTCCTTTTTGCGAAACCGGTCGAACACCATATTTTCTGCAGTTGCTGTTTTTCTGTGGTCAGATAAAATAAGATTCTCCATATCCTTCTCCTCTCTTTCCTGCTTCTTCACGCTGTTCCATGGTTATACCCCCGCATAACACGGGCTATAGCGCCAGCCTTCAAACTTTACTGCTCCTGCTCTGTCACACAGCAGCCCAGACTGGAGGAATACAGGATCTTCTCCCCCACCGGCAGCCGCATGAGTTTTCCCAGGGCCTCCTCATAATATTTCAGCTGTTCTGCATAGCGGTTCCAGAGTTCCCGGCCGCTACGCACCCGGTCGGTCTTGTAATCCACCACCACGATCCGTCCCTCTTCCACAAAAAAGGCATCGATGATTCCCTGGATTAACACCTTTTCACCGGCCGGGAACTGGGGCTTAAGCCTGTCTGCACGGATGCCATAGACAAAGGGCTGTTCCCGATATAGTTCTCCTGCCTGATCCGCCCGCCACATGCGCCATGCAATCGGATCCCGGAAAAAGCGCAACAGCTTATTCTCCTGGAGCACCCGATAATAGCTCTCCTGTAATCTTCCCTCCATCACCTCCTGTTCCAGCATTTCCTGCAGATTTTCTGCCAGCCGTTTCTCATCCGCCGCCTGTCTGAAGACATCCCCGCTCTCCGGCATCCTGTCATAGACGCCCCGGTACAGCCTTTCATAATCTGCCAGCTCCATAACCTTATGGAAGGCATTACCCCGCAGCGTACCTCCGGCCTCCTCAGCCTCTTTCCGAAAGCCCGGCACATAGGGCACTACCTCTTTCTGCTCGAAGACCCGGTATGCAGCTTCGTCCTTTTCCTCCATAGCGGCGATCTTCAGCTCCGAGACACTGGTCTTGGTGTACAGCTGTTCCAGATGCTGATAAGCATAGGTATAAGAAAAACGCTGCTTCAAAGCCGCAATCTGCTCGGGATCCGCCCATAGACCGGCCTGCTCCAGTTGCGCTTCCTTCCGGGCCAGATCCACCTGTTTTTCCACAGCCTTTCCCGCCAGATCCTCTTCCTGCCAGGTGGTCACACGTACCAGCGCCGGATCCAGAACCGGCAGAATATCCTCCAGATAGCTGCCGGCCTTCATAAAGTCCAGATAGCTTAAAGGATCGGGCCTTCGCTGCTGATATCGCTGCCGGAGCGTCTCCGCCTCTGCAACGCAGGCAGTCATAATCAGCTTCTCCCTGGCTCTGGTCAAAGCCACATACAGCACCCGCAGCTCCTCTGCCAGGTTCTCCTCCCGCAGCTTTTTTGATATCACCATTTTCCGTAGCGTCTTCATCCGTACCCGGCTTTCTATATTCATATAATCCGTTCCCAGACCGAAATCCATATCCATCAGAAAGGACTGGTTCACATCCTGCATATTATACCTTTTTGCCAAGCCGGATACAAAGGTAATGGGAAACTCCAGCCCCTTGCTTTTGTGGATACTCATGATCCGCACCACATCCGCATGCTCATCCAGAGAGCCCGCTTCCCCAAAGTCCACATCATATTTTTCCAGCTGCTCGATATAACGGACAAAATGGAACAGCCCGAAATAACTTGTTTTCTCAAAATCCGATGCCTTGGTCAGCAGCATCTCCACATTGGCCCGGCGTTTGCTGCCTGCCGGCATGGCAGTGACATACTCCAGATAATCATGCTCCCGGAGGATCGTCTCTAAAAGCTGTCGGATGGGCATGTAGACCGTATAGCTGCGATAGGTTTCCATGCGCCGGATAAAGCTGCGGCATTTCTCCGCCAGCTGTGAACCCGGTATCGGGTTTTCACCTCCCGGGCTTTCACCTCCCGGGTTTTCTTTCTCCGGTTCCCGTCGTTCACTGCCCGTCTCTTCCCCGGACGGCTCCGCCCCGCTCCGGACGGTCTCCCATAGGCTCACACCTCTCTTTGTACTTCTCAGTAGTGCAATCTCCTCTTCCGTGAAACCGCCAAATATGGATTTCATGACGCCAAACAATGGGATATCCTGGGTGGGATTATCCAATACCCGCAGCAGCTGCAGAAGCTCCTGCACCTCGGTAGCCGCAAAATAACCCGTCTTGGAGGAAATATATACCGGAATCCCCTCCGCCTCCAGCACTTCCCTGAAGGTCTCATCCCAGCCGCTGCCGGTACGCAGCAGGATTACCATATCCCCATACCTTGCGGGCCGCAGCTTCCCGGTGGCCTGATCCGTCACCTGGTATTCCCGGCGCAGTTGATGAATCCGGGCGGCAATCATTCGGGCTTCCTGTGTCTTGGCATTGATCTCGCTGTCCTTTTCCGGCTTCTCCGCCAGCAATAGTTCACTGCAGCAGTCCGGCCCCGCCGGATATTCCGCTCCTGCATACAGCGCTGCCCGCTCATCATAGACGATACCGCCTTTATCCCGGCTCATCAGATTGACAAAAATACTGTTTACGGCATCCAACACCTCTCTGCGGCTACGGAAATTTTTACTCAGATCTATCCTTTGGCAATGACTGCTCTCCCGGGTATAGCGCTCATATTTTTCCAAAAACAGCTCCGGTCTGGCCAAACGGAATTTGTAGATGCTCTGCTTCACATCCCCCACCATAAACCGGTTATAGCAGCCATCCTCCTCGCCGGATACCGCCCGCAGCAGGTACTCCTGCACCAGATTGCTGTCCTGATATTCATCAATGAGAATCTCATGAAAATATTCCCGGTACTCCTGCGCCACCGGGCTGGGCAGGATCTCTCCTCCCTCCCGGCGCAGCAGAATCTCCAGCGCATAATGCTCAATATCCGAGAAATCCATGATCTTTTTCTCCTGCTTACGCTCCCGAAACAGCCGTCCGAATTCCAGCGCCAGATCCAGCAGCATACAGACCGGAGCCTGACAGTCACGCATTTTTTCAAGGCTTACCTCCAGGGGAATTGTAAAGAACTGTTCCCTTAACTGCTGCAGGGTTTCCTTCACATTACTGCGCAGCGCCTTTACCAGCTCTCGTTTTTCCCCTGACACGGAAGGGTCTTTTTTGACCGGCAGACGGGCAAACTGTAGCTCCGCCAGCCGCCGGGAGAAACGATCCATTACAGAAACCGCCGGCGGCTCCGGCTGCAAACCTGTCCCCAGCAGGTCAGCAAGCATTTCCCTTTCCTGCTCAAGCAGCGGGGCATACATGTACGGACCGTCCGCCTCCTGACAGATCCTCAGCGCCCGCTCCAGGGTATCGATACAGCCCTGCACCATCTTTTCCAGATACTGCTGCAGATATTTACCGCAAACAGACTGCTCCCAGGCCATTTCTCCGGTAAATGCATAATCGTTCTTTCTTTCCTCCAGCCACTGCTCGGGCCAGGGACAGCTCTCCGCATACTCATGCAGCTTTAAGATGTGCTGCTCCAGCACACTCTCCCGTCCTCCGGGGCAGAAAAATTCCACACATTCCGTAAAAGCGGAATCCTGACCGGAGAAATGCTCCTCCAGCATCGCCTGCAGCACATCCTGCTTCAGCAGCTTGCTCTCTCCCTCATCCGCTACCCGCATGGCCGGATCCAGACCGATCTCTTGAAAATGATTGCGGATCAGATACAGACAGAAGCTGTCAATGGTAGTGATCAGCGCATTGTGCAGCAGTGTCATCTGACGCTCGATATGCTCGGACTCGGGATGCTCCTCCAGCCGCTTCTCCAGTCCCAGCCGGATTCTCTGCCGCATCTCAGAAGCTGCCGCATTCGTAAAGGTCACAATCAGCAGTCTGTCCACATCCACGGGATTGGACGCATCACAGATCATACGAATGATTCGCTCCACCAGCACTGCGGTCTTACCGCTGCCCGCAGCCGCAGACACCAGAATATTCCGTTTTCGCAGATCGATCACCTTCTGCTGATCCGGTGTAAAGGTTATGCTCATCCTTCTCCCTCCTCTCGGGCAGATATTCCGCTGGTTTCAGAAACTGCTCCAGCACTCCCGCCGCCAGCCCCCAGCTGCTCTTCCATACCCCTTAAGATCTCCTCCTTATCCAGCTCCTTTAACTGGCGTTTGTGATAGCCCGGAATACCGGGATCAAAGCCGCATACCTTTTTATAGGCGCAATAAGTACAGGCCTCCGCTGTGCCTTTTTCATAGGGATTGATCTCCATATGCCCCGCCAGAATCTCCTGACCGATCTGCCGCACCTTGTGACTGACGTAGTCGGATACCAGCCCCAGTTCCTGGCTGCTCATGATGGAGGAACGGGCGGAATAGCTGCCGTCTTTCTTTTTTTCCACCGGAATAACACTGGATCTGTCCCCCATCTCCCGATCCAGCCGTTCAATGATATCCGCCTCCCCGCACACAACGCCGTTCATCCGCAGCTGCTCAAAGATCTGTGCATTGACCTCTTCCGGGCTTAATTCCCCCTGGGACTCCACGGTAGGATCCGTCACATGATAGTATAACAACGCCGCCGGAACGATCTCCTTATCGGGATGCCTGCGGGCCTCCAGCTCCATAGCTGCATTCATATACACCACCAGCTGCAGCTGCAGCCCGTAGTACAGTGCCGCCAGGTCAAAATGGAGATCCCCTGATTTATAATCAATTACCTTTACATATACCTTATCTTCACTTTCCGAGATGTCCACCCTGTCAATACGTCCCTGCAGCCGCATTTTTTCCTGCTCAGAAAGGGCAATATTCACTGCCTCCAGCCGGTCTGCCATATGGAAGGAGATCTCATGCCCTTCCGGAATAAAGCTGCCCTTCTGCAGCTGGTTCTGCAGCACACCCACCGTTCTCTTTAAGATCCGGGCCATCCGCTGAACTGCGTAGGCACTGCGGGCGCTGGAATAGAGCACGCTGCCCCTGTACTGGGCCGCAAACTGTTCCATAGACTCTTCAACGGCCCGATCTCCCCACTCCTGGGGAAAGGTAAACCAAGTATATCCGCTCTCCTCCAGCCGCCCTGCAAAATCATCCAGCACCTGATGAAAGGCATTCCCCATATCCACGCTCTCAAAACCAAACTCCTCCCGCTCCTGGAGCGTCAGGCCATACTGCAGAAAATGCCGGTAGGCACAGGAAGCATAGGTCTCCAGCCGGCTGACGCTGTTTTCCAGCCTCAAGCCATAAAGGGCTCTGGCCACCGCCCGGGACAGACCGCTTTCCTCATAATGCAGGAATGCGGCCCTCTGTAGCAGCGCAACCTTTTCCTGCTGATCCTCCTGCTGGGCATAGGCTGAATACAGGGAGAAAAAATCCCGGCTACTCATCTGCCCGTTGCCGCCCTCCACGTATTCCCGCAGCCCCTGGGCCAGATAGCGCATCCCCTCCCGGGGCGTTACCACCCGGGACAAGACAGGCAGCCAATCCGGATGCTCCGCCTCCAGACCGGGAAAGAGCCTCTGCAGCGTTCCTACCAAATAGGCAGGCCGGATGCTTTTGCCGTCGTTATCCATACGGGCATAGGACAGATACAGACGCTGTGAGGGCTTCGTCAGATTCAGATACAGATACAGACGCTGAATGAACATCTGCTGCCGGGGCGTAGGGGCCAGCTCCAGCTGGGTACCCCTGAGAAATTCCCGATCCATATCGGAGAGGATTCCCCCCTTGGAGGCACTCTTCGGAATATTTCCGTCATTTACCCCCAGGAAAAACAGAACCTTGATCTGCTTTAAGCGGGTACGCTCCATATCTCCCACCAGGATTCGATCCACATTCTGGGGCAACGTACCCACTTGGATCTCTCCAAAACCCGCTTCCAGAATGTCATAAAACTCCTGACGGGTGATCTCTTCCTCTCCCAGCAGCCCATAGATCTGTTCCAACAGCTCCATGACCAGACGGTAGATCTGCTCATATTCCTTGGCCCGCACCAAATCTCCGGCCGCCTTAAATCCCGCTGCCATCTCCACCAGCCTGTACTGCACCTGATTATCATGAAGAAAGTCATATAATTGATTGACATAAACACAAGCCCGGGCCTGCTTTTCCCCTTTCAGGCACTCGAGCTGATCCAGCATCCGCTGACGTAGCTCATTGATCCGCTGCAGCGGCTCCTCATCCTCCCCCATGTCCCGAGTCTTGCGCACAAAAAGCCGGCTCCACTTTTTCTGTCCACGGATACCGGTCTCCCGCACATAATTTTCCAGTTCATCTGTCTCCCCGGGGGTCAGCGCCGCCAGCCCGCTCCGCAGATAATGAAACACCGCTTCATAGGAAAAATCCTGCAAAAACAGCTGCAGAGCGCTCTTTATGTACTCGATCATGGGATTTAAGGCAATGCCCCTGGTGCGGTCAATATAGCAGGGGATCCCCATATCCGCAAACTCCGTCTCCACATGGGGCGCATAAGTCTCCAAGCTGCTGGTAATTACGGCAATATCCCGATACTGCAGTTCCTCCTGCCGGATCAGCGAAAGGATCGCCAGACCGGTCTGATGCACCTCCTCCTTGGGAGTATCCGCCTCAAAGAGACGGATCTGCTCCTGTTTCCTGATATAGGGACTGGGGTTAGTGCGGAACAGATTCTGCTCCAAACTCTGCAGAGCAGAATTATGGGCAAAACGATGCCGGGCCCCCGGTGTGATTACCACATCCTGGCCCCGGCTTACTCCTGCCTGACGAGCCAATACCTCCAAAGTACCTACCGTTTTTTTGCTTAAATAAAACAGCTTCTGCTCACCGTCCTGCTTATAGGGATCCTCCCCATTTCCCAGAGTCACCGTGACGATGACTTCTCCTGCCAGCCGCATCAATTCCTGGATCACACGGTTCTGTATGGGCGTAAAACCGGTAAAACCATCAAAAACAATCACACTGCCGGGGATCAGCCTGGACTTATGCAGAGACCTGCATACCAGCTCCAGAGTCTCCTCCGTGGTAATATAATGTCCCCGGATATAGTCCAGAAACCCCTGATAGAGCAGCCCCAGATCCTTTAATTTGTAATGCAAAGCTCCCCTTGGAGCGGCAAAATCCGTCAGCTTTCCCACATCCTCCGGGGAGAGGCCATACTGCATAAACTCGGATATGGCGCTTTTGACCTCATGGATGTACCCCTGACGGTGCAGATAGCCTCCCAGGGCAGGCAGCTGATCCTTTAACCCGGCTGCCACCTTCTGCAGTACCAGGCTCTTACCTGTATCATCCAACACCGGAATATCCTCTCCGCCCACTTCTTCCAGAATGCGATGGGATAATCTTCCAAAGCTCAGCACATCAATATTCATAATCCCTTCACAAGGATGCATTGTCACCAATTCCTGCTGGGTCTGCATAGTGAACTGATCCGGCACCACGATCAGAAAGCTGCATTTCCCTTCCATGGACCTGCTGACGATCTCCTGATACACCTGATAACTTTTTCCGGCGCCCGAGGCGCCAAAATAAAACCGAAGACTCATAGTAAACCCCATGCATATTGCAAGCCCCGCTTGCGATATTTCCCCTTCTATTTCAGCTCCAGCTCCACCGGGCAGTGGTCAGAACCCAGCACCTGGGTATGGATCTTAGCATCCTGCAGCCGCTCCTTCAACGCTTCAGAACAGACAAAATAGTCAATACGCCACCCGGCATTCTTGGCCCGCGCCTGGAACATATAGGACCACCAGCTGTAGATGCCCTCCTGATCCGGATAAAAATACCGGAAAGTGTCAATAAAACCGTTTTCCAACACCCGGGTAAAGCACCCTCGCTCCTCATCGGTAAAACCGGCATTGCGGCGGTTGCTCTTGGGATTCTTCAGATCGATTTCCTTATGAGCCACATTCAGATCTCCACAAAAGATCACCGGTTTGTTGGCTTCCAGCCCTTTCAGATAGGTCAGGAAAGCACTTTCCCACTCCATCCGGTAAGACAGCCTGGTCAACTCCCGCTGGGCATTGGGGGTGTACACCGTCACCACATAGAACTCCGGAAACTCTGCCGTAATCACCCGTCCCTCATGATCGTGCTCCGGGACGCCGATGCCATAGGTGACGCTGACAGGCTCCTCCTTACAAAATATCGCCGTACCGGAATAGCCCTTTTTCTCCGCATAGTTCCAATACTGGTGATAGCCCGGCAGTTCCAGACTGATCTGTCCCTGGGACAGCTTGGTTTCCTGCAGGCAAAATACATCCGCATCCATATCCTTGAAAAAATTCATGAAGCCCTTATCCAGACAGGCCCGTAGGCCATTTACATTCCAGGAAATGAATTTCATACTTTTCATCCTCCCCTAAATGATGCTATAATAACTTAATGATGCTAGGGTCAAAAGCCCCTGGCTATGATGCCTACGGATTGTTCCGTGCTGCGCACTCCCACAATCCTGACATCACCTGTATACTTATATCATACTTGATTTTGGTCAAAGGGACAAGTACAAATCCGCAGGAGCCGCATATCCGTGCAGCCACGTCTGCCCGGCTCCATGAATGCAAAAACAGACAGCCATCAAAATGGCAGAAAAGAGGTAATGATGAAGAAAAACAGACCGTATCGCTTTCTTGTATTTTTTTTCCTGATTTTCGGGCTGGCAGGACTGGGAATGCTGGTGGGCGGCTTTGTCGTCATGTACAACAGCTTTCGCTTTCAGTCTACCGCCGTGGAGGTTACCGGCATAATCACGGATATTCATACCAATCGGGATTCTGACGGTGACACCCGCCATACTGTACTGGTCAGCTACAGCTATAATGGCCAGTCTTTCGAGGATATCCCTCTGAATTATTACAGCAGCGGGATGTATGAGGGCAAAGAGATTACCTTGTCGGTGGATCCCGATGCTCCGAGCCATATGGTCTCCAATTTCGGAAGTGTCTTTTCCTATCTGCTGCTGCTTGGCATGGGGCTGATCTTCGCTGCAGTGGGCTTTATTCCCTTAATTTTTATGCTGATTCGCCACATATCGGGGAAACGTCTGGAGGCAAACGGCCAGGTGCTACGGGCTACGGTAGAACGCATAGATGTGAATCGCTCTGTTACCATCAATGGGCAGCATCCTTATATCATTTACTGCACCTACTACGATGCCTACAAGGATGTGACCTATCGGTTTAAAAGCAAGAACCTGATGGCGGATCCCAGCTTTGACTACGCACCGGGAACCGGCATTGATGTGTATGTCAGTCCCGAGGACTACAGCAAATATCTGGTAAAGGTAGAACAAAATCCCAATCCAAAGCTGATTGATTATACCTGATATCCCACTTCCTGCTTGGAGCAGTATGTCGAACAGGGCATACGTAAGGAGATCAAGAAAACAAATAGGAAAAACGCTATGCAGACGTTCAAACCGTTACATAGCGTTTCCCTATTCTGTGTTTACTTGGCATCAGTCATAATATCTGAAAAGCATCTTTATGACTCACTACCCTTTCTCCCCGGTATTTCCTTTTTCGTACTATTATGTACGATGTACCTACACCCTTCCCCTTTCGGTGTATGGCAACAGCCTTCCCCTTTTTGACGCATGCAACGTCATTCCCTTTTACTGCACATTTCTGTGCCAAAACCCCTTTTACCGGGATCTGTTCAGCTCAGCTGCACCACCTTGAGATTTGGCTTTCCCGCCATATTGCATCCCACACTTTCCCTCGGCCGCTTCGCCTCCCTTTTCCTCGCTTTCCTATCATAGCCTGACTTTTAAATACTTTGGTGTACAAAAAGAAAATAATTGGCGTTTTTTCAGAACAAAAAGTACCTAACAGTGTACTTTTATTCTTTTTTAGGATGCGGGCGATGCTTGCCCGTGCACTCCGACATTTTCAGCCGGAATACCGTTGTCAGCCCCACACTGGCAGGATTAAAGGCAAAATCTCCTCTTCCATAATGCTCCATGATCAGATGAAGTCCCTTCAGCTTTTCTTCCTCATCTGAAACAATCTCCATCACTCCATGCCCGACAACGCTCTCATAAGCCATACTGCAGCTACCCTTCAGCTCGTCTAAAAAAAGCAGATGCTCACAGTCCATCTCAAAACTCACCTGGGGATGCCGCCGCATCAGCTCATACTTTCTGCCCTCATGTGCGCCGTGGAAATAAAGGGTTACCTGCCCTCCCTCACGTTCCATGCCGAAATTCAACGGCAGAATATAAGGATAAGGGGTATCTTCATCCACCATGGCAATCCGGCACACATCACATTTCTCCATGATCCGAAGCATTTCTTCAAAATCTGTGATTTCTCTGTCCGTACGTCTCATCATCTCTGTTCCTCTCTTTATCAAACGATTCTTCCTGATTTTACTGTTTGCAGGATCCCTTCATTCGCTCCCGAAAATCAGCAAAGCTCTCAACTCGGGCAGCTGCTTTGTGCCATCTCCGCAGGACTTCCGTATCTTCTTCTGCCTGAATACGACTGCAAATATCTTCAGGAATCTGACCAAGATCCTCCAGCAAATCCAAAATATTTTGGCGGCTTCGATGGAGGTCTCCGAGAGACCTGCCCTCCTTTATACCTTCTTTACGACCTTCTGCCCGGCCCTCTTCCCGGCCTTCTGCCCGGCCCTCTGCCCGGCCCTCTGCCCGGCCCTCTTCCCGGCCCTCTTCCCGGCCTTCTGCCCGGCCTTCTTCCCGGCCTTCTTCCCGGCCTTCTTCCCGGCCCTCTTCCCTGGCAATCCTCTTATCAATATTCAAATCCATCTCATACGCCCGCCAGTTCATATACTCCACCTCCCATTCCTTATGGGTTCTGGCTCTCTCTACCTCCTGATCCAGCTCTTTTGTAAATCCATCTGTAGCTTCATTATCCTTTATATAATCTAAAAAATTTGCCACATCCTCCGTAAGACCCGTCCGGTCTCCATATGGATTCACAAAGACTTTCCTAGTGCCATCTCCCAGCAGCAGCTCAGGCATCGCCTCACACCTGTTTTCAAAAACATAAAACGGCAGCTTCTTCCCGAAGTAGTCAAATGTACAGATAAACACCACTACCGATTCCGGCAGCCGGTCATAATCATCCCCTTTTTCAATCAGGTTAAGGTCTATTACTCCCTGGTAATATCTTAGTCGTCTCGGAAAATTCTTCTTTTCTGAAGTCTGCATCTCCAGATCATATACCGTTCCCGCATCATCGTCCAGATATACGTCAAGCCGTATGCTCTTTGCTTCGGAAGTGATATCCATCACTTTTTCCGCTCCTTTAATATCTACCTTCCGGATCTTTTTTCCTAGAATCAGTTCCAGCATATGTCGGCATAACTCCGGATTGTGGGTAATTACCTTACAGAACATAAAATTGTCGGTAAACTTCAGTTTTCTGTACTCTTTCGCCATAATTTCTCCTCCTGCTTTTTGGCCGAGCAGAAATCATGGAGACATGAGCTATTAAAACGTATCAAGTCATCTCTCCGAATCCCTGCTCTGTTGTGAATAATGGAATGGTAAAAGCATGAATTTTCGTAAATCGTCCTTGAAATGTTCTTGATATGTCCGTTAAACGTGCAGTCCCCTTTGACCACGCCTGATATGAAAAAATGCTTTGATTGTATTGTGCCATATATTATGCTTTTTGTCAAGTTGAAATTACATTCATTTATTGTCTCATAACCTGCACATCACATACGGGTTATGGCTGAACCGTTACACGCATTTTCATGACCCACTGGACTTGTAATGCCTTACGCCGAAGCGCCAAAGCCCATAGCAGGGCGCCAGAAAAAGCGCTGCCAAAAGCGGCAGGAAAATATAGGCCGGACTGCCGGCACGCCCTAGGATATATTGCAGCGGGTAATACTGGGTTAAGGCATAGGGTACGATCACCGTTGCCAGCCTCACCACCACCTTTCCGTATACATCCAGCGGATACTTTCCGTATTCCCGGGCGCCGTCTGTCAGCACATTCATAAACTCCAGCCCCTCCATGGTAAAAAAGCATAATGCCGCATAGATCATAAATAGCCCGGAAAACAGGGCCACACCGCCCACCAGCATAAATACTATCGTACATATCTTTCCCACCGTCCATTGTATCTGAGCAGTACAGACTGCATAGGAAAATACCACTACTGCCTGAAACAGCCTGCCCAGCCGGGTCAATTCAAACTTACTGCCTAATACCTGCAGGATTTCCCCCTGGGGGCGTACCAGGATCCTGTCAAATTCCCCTCTTTTGACAATACCGGAAAAAGTATCAAAGCCCCTGGCCCAGATCTCCGCCAGGGAAAATTCCATCAGTACGACGGCATAGCAAAGCAGTACCTCGCTATAGCTGTAACCCCTTATCTGATGGAACCGCCCAAACAGAAAATAGATACCCAGAAACACATTAAAGGATACCAAAAATTGCCCGATGGTGGTCAGCAGCAGGGAAGTCTTGTACTGCATCATTCCCCGCACTACAATGGACACATAATGGCAATATAATCTCCATTTTTGCTTCATTCTTCCTTAGCCCCCCTGCACTGTCACTCTTCTCTCCGCCCGGCGGCAAAGGCTCCATCCCATCCCCGTCAGCAAAACAAACCAGAACATCTGCAGACAGAGGGCCCGCAACGTCTCCGCCTCCATCATGCTGCCGCTGTATATCCTTAACGGAACATTCTGCATGGCCGCAAAGGGCAGCAGTTCCATGAAATACCGTAGCTTTTCCGGA
>CALWLO010000028.1 GCA_944381545.1 uncultured Acetatifactor sp.
GGCGGAGCCTGCAGCTGCTGCAGAGGAGAAAGGGCTTTTGGCAGCGTATGGAACAGCGGCTGATATACAGCGGGATACGCAGGCATTTTCCTCATATAACCCCGGAACTGTGGATTTTGGGGAATCTGGCGGCAGGAACCCTCTTATATTTTCTGATCCTGTTTCTGGGAGCGCCCTGGCAGCTGGCGCTTCTGGCGCCGATGATTCTGTGGCTGCTGGTATCTGGGGCGGTGAATCTTGGCATGTCCAAACAGTTTAATGCTACCGATGAGAATTTGATGAAGTTTCTGGACTTTCTGGGAAATTACAGTATCACTGCCGGCGAGATCACAGCGGTACTGCAGCAGGTAAGCCCCTATGTGGGAGAGCCCCTCCGGTATGTATTGGATGAATGCTATTACGAGGCACAGACCTCGGGGGATACCAGCATTGCGCTTCTGGCCATGGCGGAAAAGATCCAGCATCCTAAGTTTCAGGAGTTAGTCAGGAACCTGGAGATCAGTATGCGGTACTCAGCGGATTTGACAGTTCTGGTATCCCAGAGCAGAAGATCGCTGCGGGAATATACCCGGATGCGGCAGGAGCGCAGGGCGTTAGCCAGGGAAGCCTGGATCAATATGCTGATTTTAGGCGCTATGACCGCAGTGATCCTAAAAGCTCTGGAAGCGTTGGTGGGCATCCCCCTGTCGGAGATTATGCTGCATACCCTGCCGGGGATCGGCTGTCTGGCAGCAATAGGAGTCATATTGCTGTTGTTTTACCGGCAGGTGCGGATGCTGGACGGATAAAAGGAGGAAGGCATGGAGGTAATGATCATACACAGGATCCTGCAGGCAATCCAGCTGTTTATGGCGCTGCTGATCGGGCTGCAATGGTTCCGGATAATATGGGGAAGGCACACAGGGGAAGTGCTGCTGCGGGCCTATGATACTCTTTGTATGCATGCCCGCCGGAAAAAGGGCAGAATTTGGGATTATGAAAAGTGGGAAGAGTTCCTGCGGACAAACGGCGCAGCCTATCATTTTGGCAGATGGATGAATCCGGTCAGCTATCTGACCCTTTGCCTGGGGCTGGCAGGCGCCGGCTTTATTATCGGGCTCTCCCAGGGGGTTTTACCGGGAATTGCGGCAGCGGTGCCGGCCGCCTGTCTGCCGGGAATTCTGCTGGAGAGGATGAACCGCCGGGACAATGAAGCCATGCTGACGGAATTGAATCTGCTTTATAATGCGCTGGCCATACAGATCAGGGCAGGAGTCTATGTGACGGACGCTCTGGCGGAGGTATACGGAAGCGTGAAGCAGATCCGGCTCAGAGACGGCTTGCAGGCGCTGTCCGGGGATATTGTGATGAAGGCAGATTTGGGAGAAGCGTTGGAGCGGTTTCAGGGACGGTTTAACAATCGGTATATTGATTCCCTGTGCATCACCGTTATGCAGGCTATGGAGTCGGGGCAGGCAGTGGAGCTGCTTGGGGATATTGCGGATCAGATCAGAGATATGGAGCTGACGCTGCAAAGCCGTAAGAAGGAGCGATTGGATCGCAGCGTCACTTTTTACCAGCTGGGCATATTTGCAGCGATCATTGCAGTCGTAATGTATGCCTGTGTGGAGCACATGTTTCGGAATCATATGTTCTGGAATTGATTTTCACAAAAACATATTTATGACAAACAGAAAAGGAGATAAAGCATGAAAAAAGAGAATTATCAGTCGCAATTCAATAAAGGGAAGGGAATGAAGCGCAACGCAGCAGAGAGACTGCGGAGAATGGCCGCCGGAAAAAGCAGCGGAATTGACGGGCTGCTGGTGACGGTGGGGCTGTGCATTATCGCCCTGCTGCTCTGTGTGGTAATGAAGGATAAGCTGGAGAGCTTCATCGGTACAGTGGTGGATTCCCTGACTCAGAAGGCCATTCAGATTTTGGGCTAGGAGGAAGGCTTATGCGGAAGAAACAGGAGGGCTCGATGTTTGATTTTATGGCGGTGGGAATCTGTATTTTGGCTATCTCCGTTGTCCTGACGGCATATTTTGGCTGCAGCGACCTTCTCCTGCGCAAGGGGCAGATCAGCCAGATTGCCAGATGCTATATTTTGAAAATGGAGACAATGGGATGCCTGACAGAGGGAGAGAAAAATAAAATGCTGGCAGAGCTGTATGCCGCCGGGCTGCGGGGGATAGATCTGACGGGGACAACAATGAATCCTGTGGAATACGGGGACTGTGTGATCCTGCAGATCCGGGGCAGGATACAGGGAAGCGTATGGAGGGAGGATCATGATCTGTTTCGGTCTGTTTTTACGGCTCGGGAGATGCCGGTGGAAGAGCGGCGCATGTCCACTGCCAAGCATTAGGCATGGCAGTGCGGGAAAAAGGAGAGGAGCCGGTGCGAGCGGGCAGGTGGATATTGTCATGGCGATGTTCTTCTTTCTACTGGCTCTGCTGGCAGTGCTGTTTCAATTTAAGACCGGCAGCTATATGACGGCGGGAGCATATGTAGAGGATGCACTGGCGGCGTCTGAGCTGGCATCGGCCCTGATTGATATTGAGGAATATGGCAGAACCCATGAAATCCGGATTACCGATCCGGAAGCCGCTTTCCGGATTTACCGGGATGCGCTGCAATATAATCTGTCCCTGGATGAAGCCGGATACAGCGCTAAGACAGAGCTGCTGGCCGGTAAGGTGCAGATCCGCCAATATATTGTCTACAATGTGTTGAATAACGAAGTACAGATTACCGGGTTTGACGGGCAGGGAAACTGTCTGCTTCAGGATAAGGGTGAGACGGGAAGGGTACGGACTCCGGATGGGTTGCTTGTGGAGCATACCACCATATACAGCAGGGTTGGCTTTCAGGTTATGGGCTTTTGGAACCATATGATAGAAGCGGAGAAAGAAAAAAGTGTGGATATAACGAGGTATGAAAGTGAAGAGTAAAGAAAAGAGACAGAAAAAAGGTTTGCCGGGAGTTATCCTTGCGGCATTTGCGGCAGCGGCAATCACCTATGTGGTGCTGCTGAATGTGGAGAAAAATGCATTGAGCGCATATGAAAAGGCAGATTGCTGGATATTGTCGGAGACTCTGGAGAAAGGGACGGAAATCACGGAAGAAAACCTGTGGAGGATCTTTAGCCGGGTACAGGTGGATCTGCAGCGGATTCCTCAGGAGGCGGTAACGGATCCGGAGACATTGCTGGACAGTCAGGCGGCTATTTCCATCCCCCAGGGCAGCATTGTCACCGGAGCCATGTTTACTCCGCCGGCAAAGGACAGGGCGGCGCTGGAAAAACCGGTGATCGCCGGCTGTAAAGCGGAGGATCTCTACCAGCTGGTCAGCGGTACGCTGCGCAGCGGAGATCGGATCCATATTTATACGGTGGATGAAGAGCTGGGGGA
The DNA here is from genome assembly GCA_944381545.1 of uncultured Acetatifactor sp. GTDB lineage: Bacteria > Bacillota > Clostridia > Lachnospirales > Lachnospiraceae > Acetatifactor. Next base: position 3,396 of record CALWLO010000028.1, read on the forward strand.
TACCTATCTGATCTGGGATAATGTCATGGTTTACCAGACCTTTGATTCCGCCGGGAACTTGATCCCGCCCCAGGATACCGTAGCCGCCGCCGCCAGAATCAATGTGCTGCTGGAAGAAGGGAATGCAGAGCTTTTTTACAGGGAACTGTACCGGGGATCTCTGCGGGTGGTTAAGGTATGGGAGTAAAGAAAGTCAGAAAGGGAGCGATCCTTTTGCTGTTATGCCTGGGATTGTGGGGGATGGCGCTTTATGTGCAGGCAGGAAGCGGTGTACAGATCTCCTACAGCCCGGACGGACAGGCATTTACCACATGTAGCGGAGATACCTCTGCGGTATGGTATGAAAAGGGAATGACGGTCCGCTTGCGGGAAAATGCCGGGGGGCCTGCGGCCGGCCCGGGAGAGCATATCTATTATTGGAAGCGCACCGGCAGCATCCCCATCAGCTATTGGGAGGTGGTACATCCCTACGGAAAATGCATTCACAGGGATTACCGGGCGTCCACAACATTTCACGGCGTTGACTTCGGACGGAAAAAATGCGGCAGAAACTACTACTCCGGGTGGATGGGGTATTGTGCGGACTGCGGAGAAGCCGCAACGAATTTTCTGGTCTATATGAATGGGGATACAGCTGCCGCATTAACGGAGATCCAAACGGATATGGGTTATTATTATCTTTGTCCCTGGTGCAGGAATCTGGAGCAAGCCACGGAGATTATGCCCCACACCTGTCAGGCGGTTTCTGCAAACCGGTATACGGTGGTCTATGAGGCCAATGGGGGAAGCGGATATATGGCTCCCAGCGTCCATATGTATAACGATGCACCGGTTTATGAGGGCCGGGAGATCACGCCCCAGACCACATTGTCCTTGTGCAGCTACGGACGGATCGGTTATGTTTTTGCCGGCTGGAACACCAGGCCGGATGGCAGCGGCCAGAGCTATGGGGACGGTGCCGTAATCCGCAATCTGTCCGATCAGGAGGGGGATCGGGTGCTTCTGTATGCCCAGTGGCGCAGGAACAGATCCGTGCTTCTCATTGATCCGGCGGGAGGCAGTTATCAGGGAAAAAAGGGGATTACCGTGGCAGAGGGGGACTATGCCGGCACCTGTCTGCTGGACAGCGCCAGGCTTACCCCCCCTGACGGTTATAGCGTATCCTTTGACACCCGGGGAGGCAATCCGGTAAAGAGGATTACCGGCAAACAGATTTTTCGGGAATGGAGAATGAGCAATCCTTTTTATGGCGAGCTGGAGGGAAATGTCTACCATTATTTGGGAGAGGATGGAGCGGAGGACAGGGTTACGGCGGTCTATGCAAGGCAAAGCATTACCCTGCCGGCGGCAGAGAAAAAGGGAGTATCTTTTGGAGGCTGGTACTATGATCCCGATTGTACCCAGCCGGCCGGCAGCGCCGGAAGCAGCTTTACCCCGGATCAGAATATTACCCTATATGCTGGCTGGGTGGAACTGCAGCTGCAGGCCCGGAATAACGCTTCTGCAAACGGCGGCAGGGGAGCCGTGAACTTGAGCTGGAGCCAGCAGGACAATACCCGCAAAAGCTATAAGCTGTATCAGCAAAGAGAGGGCGGAGAATGGCAGCAGATCAGCTCTGCCGCAGATATCGGCAATGCCCCAGTTGTATCCCGCTCTCTGGCATATACCGGCAGACAGGGCTGCTATCAGGTGCCCTATACCGGTTTTTACCGTCTGACACTGACCGGCGCTCAGGGAGGCGGCTACGGCAGCCGTCAAGGGGGAAAGGGCGGAATGGTTCAAGGGGTATTCTATCTGTCCCAAGGAGAAATACTGAGCTATGAGCTGGGCGGTCAGAATGGATATCACGGGGGCGGCAGCGCCTCATCCTATGGCGCAGGAGGGGGCTACAGTGAGCTGATATCGGACCGCCAGGGTCTGCTGATGATCGCCGGGGGCGGCGGAGGTGCCACAGACGCACAGGATGGGATGCCCGGCGGTTCAGTCCGGCAGAATATAAGCGCCCGGGAGGGAGAGAACGGGATTGCCGGGGGCGGCGGAGGCTATCAGGGCGGTGTGGGAGGTGTCAGGGAGATTCACCGGCACATCGATGCCTGCCGCCATATCCACCGGGGGGATGCCCTGAACGGTGGAGGCTGCTATACCCAGGAGCGGTTCTGCGGCAGCGTTATCTTTCTCCAGGAAGAAAAAAGCAGCATCTTTTATTACGGCAATCGGGATGAAAGCGGTAACCTGATTTATTGCCCCCGATGCGCCAGCTACAGCTGCCTTGGGCATCGAGATTATTCTTACCGCTATATCTGTGCCGGATGTGGGACGGATTATGACGAGAGAAAGCCAGCTGTCTGTACCGCCAGGACAGGGTATGTGCTGGGCTGCGGCAGAACGGACAGCTATATCTGCGGTATGACGGACGGACAGGTATTGTCCTGTGCTCCCGCCTATGGAGGCTCCAGCTATATCAATACGGCGCTGTGCAGCAGCTATACGGAGCAGGCAGGTTGGCAGAGGGGAAACGGTACTCTGGAGATTACATCCGTAGCGCTGGGGTATCTGGAGAGCAATCTGTTAAACGGCGTAGTGGCGACGGATTTGGGAAAGCCGGAAAAAATTGATCCGGATACAGTGCGCCTGATTGGGGTGGATGAGAACCGGGTACGTGTATGCTTTGCCAGGCCGGAGGATACAGGGACGGTCTATTATCACAAGGCAGAATCCTATGCCCAGGGATCGGATCATATGATCTGTACCTCCAATACCACGGTGAATACGCTGACAACACAGATACAGGGATACCGGTATGTGGTGGACGGCAGAGCGGGGACAGTGGTAAAAGCCTCCCATCAGTGGTATGAAGACCGGAGCAGCAGCCCATCTCTTACGGTATCGATGAAAAGCGGTCTGCAGTATCTTCATATTGCAGCCCAGGATAAAGCGGGTAATCTGGGAGATACGATCCACATTCCCCTTTCGGAAGAGACAGTGATCGCATGGCCTGTCAGAACGGAGCGGCTGCAGATAGAACCGGATAGCCATGTGTGGCCGGCGCAGGAAGAGAACACTTACTATGTCCGGGCCGGAGAAAGCGTCCCTTTTTCTGTTTCTTTCACAGGCGCTCTGGGGGGGCCTGCCAGAAAGGACTATCAGATTACCCATCTGTTTTTTGCTTCCCAGGATCAGACCGTCGGGACGAAGGAGGGCAGGCTGGGAGTGATAACGCCTGCAAGAAGCAGCATTTCCCAGGGAATCTTTACTTATCGGGCTGCCCAGCTGCAGAAGATATCGGAAGGAAAGCCTTGTGTGGGAGACGGTTCTTATACGGTTACCAGACGCAGCAACAGCTGCCGGGATCTGGAGATCCACCAGAAGCTGTATATGCCACAGCAGCTGGATGGCCACAAGATCCGTTTGACTCCTGTGGCGGCGGCCGAGAACGGCAGAAAGCGGGTGGTTTCAAATTATGCCCAGGATTTGCTAAACAGCATCTGGCTGATAGGGGATGCTATGCCTCCGGTTATCAGCGGCATGGAAGAGCTGGAGAATGTGGATTTTCTGGAGCTGCCCCAGGAGGAGATTTTGGAGGTGGAACTGGCAGCATGGGACACGGGCAGCGGTCTGGCAGAATTCTATGTAGAGGTATACAATCAGGATAACGGAAGCAGGCAGAGGTTTACGGATCATGGTTCCGGAAAGATCCGGCTGAGTCTCTCCGGTGAAGATGCTTTGTTCAGCGGAGCATTTACGGTGATTGCCCATGCTGTGGATCATGTGGGAAACGAGACGGCAGCAGCCTCCCGGCTGCAGGGACTATCCCTGCAGGTAACGCTGGAACGTATGCTGGAGCCTCACGATCCGGTTTTTAAAGCCGGGGAGAGCGGCATATTGTCCATCGTGACCACAGGCTATGTGGAGCGGGTGGAGGTGATCTTTCCGGCTGAGATGACCGCACTGGATCCCTCTCTGAACCGGGTTTATGAATATGCCATACCGGATTATGTGCAGGAAGAAAAGCTGATCTTTATGGTGCCCTTGAAAATACCGGATGCCGTAATGGATATTACGGTCAAAGCTTATAAAAAGGAGACGCACATTGAGGAGCATCCCAGGCTGACTACGATAACGGTTCGGGGAAATGTTCTGGATGAGCTGCGTACGAGACTGAGATAAGGAAAGGATTGCGATGATGCTGTTTTGGGGATTATTCAGCCTGCAGATGATAGGAATGCTGGCTGTTTTAAAAGGGATTATCCGGCTGGATCCGTGCTCCGGCATATGCATCGACAGAGAAGCCATCTGTATTTTGCTGGGGGGCAGCAGTGCAGGAGCAGGGTATATTGCCTACTCCTGCACTGGGGAACAGCCGGTGATCGGAATAGGGTATCTTTTTCTCTCCGTCTATCTGACGGTATGCGCTGTCACGGACAGGCAGACCTGTATGGTATATGATTTTCTGCAGCTGCCTGCAGCAGCAGCGGGTGCGGTTATGGGGCTGATGTGTCCGCTGCCGCCGGAAAGCGGAGCAGTGCTGATTGTTTTCGCTCTGCTACAGTATCTGGTATTTATGCGTCTGTATGGGAAAGGGGACGGCATGGCATTTCAGATCTGCAGTTTGTATATTGTCAGCGGGGGAGGGGATCTGGAGAAGCTGCTGCTGCATATGGCAGCGGCATTCGGATTGCTGGGAAGCCTTCAGTTGATTCGGGGCAATCTCAATAAAAGAGGAAATCTGAAATTCCCGGTTCCTTTTATCCCGTATATCGCCGGCACTGTGTTGTGGTTCCTGTAAGGTACGTCTAAGCTTTTGCACCCGCAGGTTTGCGTGATTAGACATCTTTTTTCTGTCAGTCAGGGTATTTTCCGGCACAAGCTTGTTTTTTCTGCGTTTTTTTGGTAAGCTTGATAATGGATTATAGGTTGTAAGGGCGTTTTCTATTATTTATCAGAGAAGGATGACAGGAAATGATATCCATAAGTCTGTGCATGATTGTGAAGAATGAAGAGGCGGTGCTGGCCAGATGCTTAGACAGCGTGGCGGATCTGGTGGAAGAGATCATCATTGTAGATACCGGATCCACGGACCGCACGAAAGAGATAGCTGCGGGATACACGGATAAAATCTATGATTTTCAGTGGATTCATGATTTCAGTGCGGCCCGCAATTATGCTTTTTCTCTGGCAGCCTGTGACTATATCTACAGTGCGGATGCCGATGAGGTGCTGGATCAGGAGAATCGGGAGCGTTTCCGGCTGTTGAAGGAACAGCTGTCCCCACAGGTGGAGATTGTTCAGATGAAGTATGGGAACCAGCTGCAGCATAATACGGTCTATAATTATGATGAAGAATACCGGCCCAAGCTGTTTAAACGCCTGCGGCAGTTTACCTGGATCGAACCGATCCATGAAATCATACAATTACAGCCGCTGATCTATGACAGCGACATTGTAATCACTCATATGCCCCAGGAGAACCATGGGAGAAGGGATCTGGAGAATTTTGAGCGCCAGGTGCTCCTGGGACGCAGACTTTCCCGACATTTACATAATATGTATGCCAGAGAACTGCTGATAGCCGGAGGGGTGGAGCATCTGCGGCGGGCCTGCGCCTGCTTTGAGGCTTCCTGTGAGGATCCGGAGCGAAGCAGTGATGAACTGATGGAAGCCTTTTGCATCCTGTGCAGGGCCTATCGCCTGCAGAAGGATGCCCATGGCTTTTTCCGGTATGCCGTGAAAGCCATGGCAGCAGGGGGCTGCTCGGAGATCTGCCTGGAGCTGGGCCTGTTTTATGAACAGGATCAGCAGGATCCGGCCGAGGCAGCTATGTGGTATTATAATGCGGCCTTTGAGACGGAGCCGGTATTGATTCTGGAGAGCGGGAGAAGACAGGCACTGGAAGGACTGGTACGCTGCTACCGGCAAATGGGGGAGGAGGAACAGGCAGCAGCGTATGAGGCGAGACTGGAAGGCCTGGAAGCATAAGACCTTTAGATACAGGCTGCGGGAAGGGGGCTATACATGAAGTGCGAGAACTGTGGCGCAGAATACAGGCTGGGAGATGTCAGATGTCCCTTCTGCGGCTCGGAAAATATGGTGCTGGCAGAGGTGCGTAAGGAGAGGGTGCTGAAACAATATGATCAGGAGGCCCGTCAGCTAAAGGATACAGTACGTCAGAAGACGATAAAGAGATGGGAAAAAATATTGCTGGTGATCTGTGGGAGCCTGGCGGGCATTGCTCTGCTGGCCGGAATTGTCATAGCGGTTCTGGGGCCCATCAGGGCCAGGCGGGATTATCAGACCCGGGAGAGAAAGGCTCAGGAAATGGAGGCCCTGCTGGATGAGCAAGGGCTGGAGGGACTCTGTCAATACATTCAGCACCAGAACGTGAATATTAGTGAATTCCCGAAGTTTCGGGAGCTATGGTATATGTATCGCGAGTATTGTGCTTTTCAGGACAGTATAGAATTTCTGGATGAATGCCAGGAGCTCTTCGGCCAGGACAGGGAGGATGAGATGCGGGAAGCCCTAGAGGAGAGAGCCCGGCTTCTGACTGAGACAGCCTGTCAGACAATGCAGGACTGCAGGCAATATAGCCGAGACAGGGTGATCATGGGAACGGAGACGTATTTTGAAGAATATTATGAACTGTGCTGTGGCTGGCTGCGGGAGAGGGGAATATCGCAGAAGCTCCTGACATGGATGAGCCTGGAGCAGGAGAATAAACAGAAGGATCCCCGTTTTCAGGAGATTGTGGATCGGGTGGCAGATTCCTATATGGAATTTCCGGATCGATAGGCGGATGCTCTGGCGCACGGCGGAGAGGGATCCGGCCTTACGGCAGTGTCAGGAGGGAAGACTATGAAATGTGTAAACTGCGGCGGAGAAGTGGAATCTCAGGCAATCCGCTGTCCGTACTGCTCAAGCAGGAACGAGGCAGGCATTTCTTTTCATAAAGAGGTGTATGCGAAGATTCAGCGAAACCGGCTTCTGGCGCCCCTATTGCTGCGTCAGCAGACGCCGGAATTGGTTCAGCGTCTGCTGACCAGAATCATTCTGGCTATGGGGATATTGGGCATCATATTCATAGGAATCAGCTTAGGCATGATTCTGCTGATGGAAGAGCTTGCAGACAGCGGCCGCATGCCGGTCCGGGGCAGCTATGCGGCAGAATATGCAGAGATTATGGATGTCTATGATAATGCTCCCTACGGGCGATGGAAAATGTATCTCAATGAATTTATGGACGCCTGGGACAGCGGGAAAGCGATCCAAACCTATCATATCGAGCAGGTGATTTACTATGGATTTAATGTCTATTATGATACAGATATGGACGCTCAGCTGCAGGAACAGGCAAAACGGGAGGTGGATGCCTTGTTGGAGGGAATTTTGCAGCTGAATGAAGAGGAGCTGGTATTGTTTCATAAAGCAGATGAGCAGTATACTTATTTACGTGTGCCGGATTCCCAGGCTCAGCAGCAGCTGATATCCCTGATAGAGGCTAAGCTCGCTACACGTCTGGAAGAGGAGTAAGGTTGAAAATCAGTGATTTTCACTTACGTATTTGTGCAGGCTCAAAAATGAGTTTGCGATATGCATAGGGAGGAAAAATGGCAGTTTTTTTAGTGCTTCTCCTGATAACCATAGCAGGAGTCTGTATCGGAATTCATAGATTAAGCTTTATGAAAAAGCTGGCGGCCAAGATCGTGCTGGTCTATGTCATGCTGGGTTGGCTGGCGCTGTGTGTCTGGACGGTAATATTCAGTGCTTCGGAGTTATATCAGAACCGCTATGACAATATGAAAGAACAGCGGCTGTACCAGACACAGCGATATCTGGAAGCAGGATCCCTGGAGCAGGCCATGAGCAATATGTATTACGAGAAAAGCTATGAGGAGGAATTTGATTATGCCTGGGAACGGGGCATGATGTATCGGGTATATAACCGCTACAGCCTTTTTGCACAGGCAGGCGCAGTTGCTCCGATATACCTCCGGGAGGCGGAGAAGTGCAGACAGCAGCTGCTGCAAATGTGCGCTGAAAGCACCAGCCCCGAGAATGCTCTGTATGTGGAATATTATGAGCGCGAACTGAAAAAACAGTGGACGGACGAAACGGGAAATGATATGATAGTAACTGTCCTTGGGGAAAAGGAAGGAAAGGACGTATCAGGATTAAATGATGGAGACAAGGAGATAACAGGCGATGAAATGGGAGGAGAATGTCCGCAGGGTAGTGCCCTATGTACCGGGAGAGCAGCCCAATAAGCCCAATATGATCAAGCTCAATACCAATGAATGCCCCTATCCCCCTGCCCCCGGGGTTCAGAAGGCCATTGCGGGGATGCAGAGTGAGGATTTCAGGTTGTATCCGGATCCGGGTGCAGAGGTGTTGGTGCAGGGGCTGGCAGATTATTACGGACTGAAAAAAGAGCAGGTATTTGTAGGCGTGGGATCGGATGACGTGATTTCTATGGCGTTTCTCACTTTCTTTCAGGGGGGCAAGCCGATACTGTTTCCGGACATTACCTATTCGTTTTATGATGTGTGGGCCCAGCTTTACAGGATTCCCTATGAGACCTGTGCATTGGATGAGGACTTCCGCATCCGGCCGGAGGATTACAAACGTGCAAACGGCGGTGTGATCTTCCCCAATCCCAATGCTCCCACTGGGGTATATGAGTCCTTGGAACTGGTGGAGGAGATCGTGCAGGCAAACCGGGATGTGGTGGTAATTGTGGATGAAGCCTATATTGATTTCGGAGGAAAAACAGCGCTGCCCCTGATTGAAAAATATGATAATCTGCTGGTTGTACAGACCTTCAGCAAATCCCGGGCCATGGCGGGGATGCGTATTGGCTTTGCTATGGGAAGCGAGAAGCTGATCGGGTATTTAAATGATGTCAAGTTTTCCTTTAATTCTTATACCATGAACAGGCCTGCCCTGGCACTGGGCATTGAAGCCTTGAAGGATAAGGCGTATTTCGGAGAAATCACGGGGAAAATTATAGCTACCAGAGAGAGGGTGAAGAGGGAACTTAAGACATTGGGCTTTACTTTCCCGGATTCCCTGGCCAATTTTATCTTTGCGTCACATCAGCAGCTACCGGCGCAGGAAATTTTCCGGGCGCTGAAAGAAAAGGATATTTATGTGCGTTACTGGAATAAGCCCCGCATCAATAATTTTCTGCGGATTACAGTGGGTACGGATGAAGAGATGGAGATCTTACTGTCTTTTCTGAAAGAATATATCAATAAACGGATGGGAGAAAAAACATGCTGACACATTATCTGATTATTTTCTTTATTTCCATGGTTCCTCTGATTGAACTGCGGGGGGCTATCCCCTATGCGGTGGGCTTTGGGCTGCCCCTGCTGCCCAGTTATATCATCTGCATCTTGGGAAATATGGTGCCCGTGCCGATTATTTTCCTGTTTGCCCGGAAGGTATTGGAGTGGGGGGCGGACAAGCCGGTGATCGGTAAATTTTTCACCTTCTGCCTGGAAAAAGGGCATAAGGGAGGGGTGAAATTGCAGGAAAAGGCCGGAAGGGGGCTTTTTTTGGCGCTGCTGGTGTTTGTGGGAATTCCCCTGCCGGGCACAGGCGCCTGGACCGGTACATTGGCGGCCAGTCTGCTGGATATGGACTTTAAATCCAGCGTCATTGCAGTGCTGCTGGGTGTAGTTATGGCGGGTGTGATTATGGGCTTGTTCAGTGCCGGTGTATTTGGCGCTATCGGACTGGCATTTTAGATGTATTGCAGGCCGGGCGGGAGCTTATCAGTAAGCCCTGACTTTAGTGATGCATGGAAAGGAAAAAGATGGCGGAAGTATATTCGGATTTTGCCGGAGTATATGATGAATTGATGGATAATGCGCCTTATGAGGCCTGGTGTGAAAACATCACTGCTCTGATTGAAGCGTATGGGATCAGCAAGCCGGTGCGCAGCGAGGAAACCGGATGGATTGAGCCAGTGGAGAATGACCTGACAGAGGAGGACGAGGGATGCCGGAAAGCGGTGTCAGAAGCCCTGCTCGCCTCTGAGAGGAATCTGGTGGTGGATCAGGGCTGCGGCACAGGCACATTAACGGAGTTGCTCTACCGAAAAGGTTATGACATGATCGGGATAGATAATTCTGCCGAGATGCTGGAGATTGCCATGGAGAAGCGGGCAAAGAGCGGCAGCGAGATCCTGTATCTGCAGCAGGATATGTGCGAACTGGAGCTGTACAGTACAGTGGGTACGGTGGTCAGTGTCTGCGATTGCCTGAATTATTTACTGGAAGAGGAAGATTTGGCGGAAGTATTCCGTTTAGTGAATAATTATCTGTATCCGGGCGGATTATTTCTGTTTGATTTTAATACCGTCTATAAGTACCGTCAGGTTATCGGTGATACGGTCATTGCCGAGAACAGGGAGAACTGCAGCTTTATCTGGGAGAATTATTATCACGGAGATGAAGAGATCAATGAATATGATCTGACCGTTTTTGTGCAGGAGGAAGGGGAATATTTCCGGCGGTTTACGGAGAATCATTTTCAGCGGGGCTATACCCCGGAAACAATGCGCAGGCTGGTGGAAGAGGCAGGGATGCAAGTGATCCGGCTGCTGGATGCGGACACCATGGGGGAGATCACTCCGGAGAGTGAGAGGATCTATGTGCTTGCCAGAGAGCAGGGAAAAGGAGACGGGGAAGGGAAGGCTCGCAGGCGGTAACTATGCGGGAGAGGAGCAGTATGAAGGATTATATTGTGCGGGCCACGGCTGCGGGGGCGCAGATCCGCGGGTTTGCGGCTACTACCAGAAATCTGGTGGAAGAAGCCAGAATAGCCCATAATACCAGTCCGGTGATGACAGCCGCTCTTGGCAGACTGTTGACAGCGGGTACCATGATGGGCATGATGCTGAAGAATGAAAAGGATCTGCTGACGCTGCAGATTCGGGGAGAAGGACCGGGTAAGGGTCTGACAGTGACTGCGGACAGCCGGGGGCGTGTGAAGGGCTATCCCCTGGTACCGGATGTGATCCTGCCGGCCAACAGCCTGGGAAAACTGGATGTGGCCGGGGCTATCGGGCCGGGGACTTTAAGTGTAATCCGGGATATGGGGCTGAGGGAGCCCTATGTGGGACAGACGCCGCTGCAGACCGGGGAGATCGCAGAGGATTTGACCTATTATTTCGCTGCGTCGGAGCAGGTGCCATCCAGCGTGGGACTCGGGGTTCTGATGGAGCGCAATAATACGGTGAAACAGGCCGGCGGCTTCATCATTCAGCTGATGCCCTATACCGAGGAGACAGTGATTGCCAGACTGGAGGAGAATCTGTCCCGAGTCTCTTCCGTTACCACGATGCTGGAGCAGGGAAATACGCCGGAGCAGATCCTGCAGATCCTGCTGGAGGGGCTGGAGGCAGAATTTACTGAGACCCAGGAGACCGGCTTTTTCTGTGACTGCAGTAAATCCAGGGTGGAAAAAGCACTGATCAGTATTGGGGAAGCGGAGCTTCAGGAGATGATAGACGAAGATAAGGAGATCGAGGTGAACTGTCAGTTCTGCAACAGGCACTTTCTTTTCTCCGTGGAGGAGTTGAAAAACCTTTATACGAAAGCCAAAAAAGCGCGCCTTAAGATCTAAGGCTGCGCTTTTTCCAGAGAATTGCGGATCGCTTCCAGCAATACCAGTGATGTATATTTGCTGTCCGTATCATAGCTGATATTATCCAGTGACTGCTGCTCGCAGATCTGCGCTGTCAAAGATTCGAAGGCAGGCTCAAGCAGAGGATACATAGTGGTTACAGCATCGCTTAAGTTCACCAGCTGGATGGAGGTGATGGAATTCTTATCCACCATGACTTCTACATTCAGAGTCTGATCGCCCAGAACCAGCTCCGTATTATACACTCCGGGTATGTAGAGAGAAGCAGTATCGGAGGTGGGCGAGGCGTCGTCCGGAGTTTCAGTGCTGCTGTCCGGAGCTTCTGTTTCTGTAGGGGCTCCGGTCTGGGACGAATCTTCTTTATCCGGCAGGAACATCATAACCAGGAGAATCACGAACAGGATTCCCAGCACGGCAAATATTCCGGTATAAATCAATTCTTTCATATGAAGGACTACAATTTTCGTTTTTGAACTCATGTTAAGCCTCGCTGAACAGTTATTTTTATTAATATATGGTATGCAGCAGGAAATGTGTTTATGACTTGACAAATATTTGTACGGGTTGCTATTATGAAAGTAACTTTCCGGAGTCATACATGTGAAAAGGAAAGCCTTAAAGAGAGTTGTCTGTGGAAATGATCAGGGAAGGAACAAGGGCGTTCTTATGGCTGCAGGGATGCGGCCCGGTAAGTGCGCTCTTTTAAAATGTTTTGCCGTTAGGCAGAAGGAGGAAGGTATGAAGAATAGGTACACGAAGGAAGATATTTACAGACTGGTGGAGGAGGAGGATGTAGAATTCATCCGCCTGCAGTTTACGGATATATTCGGTATACTGAAAAATATTGCAGTAACAGCCAGCCAGCTGGAGAGAGTACTGAATAACCAGTGCATGTTTGACGGGTCAGCCATAGAAGGCTTTGTGCGTATTGAGGAGTCGGATATGCTTCTTTATCCGGATTATTCTACCTTTGAGATATTTCCTTGGAGGCCGCAGCAGGGTAAAGTGGCTCGTATGCTGTGTGATGTGTACCGGCCGAATGGAGAGCCTTTTGAAGGAGATCCCCGCTATGTGCTGAAACGGGCCATTCAAAAGGCTGCAGATATGGGATATGTTTTCAGTGTGGGCCCGGAGTGTGAGTTTTTTCTGTTTAATGCGGATGAAAACGGGATGCCCACTACCAATACGCTGGAGGAGGCGGGATATTTCGACATCGGCCCAGCCGATTTTGGTGAGAATGCCAGGAGAGATATGGTTATGACATTGGAGGATATGGGGCTTGTGATTGAGGCTTCCCATCATGAAATGGCTCCTGCCCAGCATGAGATAGATTTTCAGTACGACGAAGCGCTGACCACAGCGGATAATATTATGACGTTTAAGCTGGCAGTCCGCACTGTCGCCAGAAGACATGGATTGCATGCTACTTTCATGCCCAAACCCAAGGCCAATGTGAACGGTTCGGGTATGCATATCAATATGTCTCTCCATGATAAGGAGGGCAGGAATCTGTTTGCGGATGCCAGTGATGAGCATGGCCTAAGCAGGGAAGCATATTATTTTATGGGAGGCCTGATGAAGCATGTTAAGGGAATGGCGGCGATCACCAATCCTCTGGTTAATTCCTATAAAAGGCTTGTACCGGGCTTTGAGGCCCCTGTATATATTGCCTGGAGCAGCACCAACAGAAGTCCTCTGATCCGTATCCCTTCCGTTAAGGGAGAGGGCACCAGGATTGAACTGCGCAGCCCGGACTCTGCAGCCAATCCCTATCTGACACTGGCAGTATGCCTGGCTGCAGGACTGGATGGGATTGCCAATCAGATTATGCCGCCTGAAAGTGTGGACTGCAATATCTTTACCATGACACAGGAGGAGCGCAGCCGGCTGCAGATTGATCATCTGCCATCCACCCTGGAGGAAGCATTGGATGAGCTGGAGAAGGATTCTCTGATCTGTGAGGTGCTGGGCAGCCATATTGCGAAAAAGTATATTGCTGCTAAACGCGGGGAGTATCAGCGGTATCGTTCTCAGGTATCCGAATGGGAGCTTCAGGAATATCTGAATAAGTTCTAACATCTTTCGCCTTTATCAAAATAACAGCGAAGGAGGTGGCTCATGACCAATATAATCGTAGTATTGCCCA
>CALWLO010000029.1 GCA_944381545.1 uncultured Acetatifactor sp.
ATTGATACTGCAGGCCGTGTATACTGCATTGCCACCGGTATCAATAAGGGTCTCATCAAGTATGAAAATGACGGCACCTTCTCCGGCTTTGTGGGAGCGACGAAGGTTACCTATGATTTTGCGGATTATATCTGGAAACGTCTGGCTACAGAGGAGCAGAGAGCGCAGATGGAATCCTTTGTACCGACGGAGTATGACAACATCTATATGGATTATGAGGGCTTTATCTATGCCTGCACCGGTAATGTTACCGAGGCAGATCTGGATTCCGGAGCAGCGGATGCCATCCGCAAGCTGAATCTGATGGGAAACGATATTTTGGTTCGCAACGGTGAATATCCGGTATATGGCGATCTGTACTGGCAGGAAGGCGGCGGTTATGAAGGGCCTTCCCATATGGTTGACATTACGGCTTTTGAAAATGATGTCTATGTAGCTCTGGATAAAAACAGAGGCCGGCTGTTTGCTTATGACGATCAGGGACGCCTGCTCTTTGCCTTTGGAGGCAACGGCAATATGGACGGATATTTCCAGCAGCCGGCGGCAATCGAGCATATGGGGAAGGATCTGCTGGTGCTGGACAGTCAGGATTGTGCGGTCACTCTGTTTACCCCGACGGAATTCGGGAGTCTGATCTTTCAGGCCATAGATCAGTTTGATGTCGGAGAGTATACGGCATCCGGCGAGACCTGGCAGAAGGTAATGGATATTAACGGCAACTATGATCTGGCGTATATTGGTATCGGCCGTTCCCTGCTGCGTCAGGAGCGTTACCGCGAGGCAATGGATTATTTTGAAGTGAAATATGATGACGAAAATTATTCTAAGGCCTTTAAGCAGTACCGGAAGGAATGGGTGGAGGAGCACATTGTCATTATCTTTGTTGCGGTGTTCGGTGTATTGATCATTCCTCTGGTGATAGGCAAGATCAGGAACATAAAGCATGAAATTGATATCGCTGATATCTTCAGAACCTAAGTAAACGGAGGCCGGTATGATAGCTTCATTGAAAAAGAAAGAAACCTATGTACATTATTTTGCTACCTTAAAGTTTGCCTTATACTGTATCACTCATCCTCTGGATGGGTTCTGGGATCTGACTCATGAAAAGAGAGGATCCATTGCAGCGGCCAATACCATATTGATACTGACCTTGCTGGTCAGGGTCATGAAGCTTCGTTATACCAGCTTTATTTTCATGACCGTATACTGGGAGGGCATTAATATCTTCATGTACCTTGCCAGTATCCTGTTCCCTTTGGCGCTGTGGGTAGTGGGCAACTGGGCGCTTACCACATTATTTGACGGCAAAGGGCGGCTGGGGCAGGTATATATGGCAACCTGCTATGCGTTGACGCCATATCCGCTGATGCAGTTTCCGCTGATGCTTCTCAGCAATGTGGTAACCGTGGATGAGCGGCAGTTCTATACGGTGCTCAGTGGCATATCTCTGGTGTGGGCAGCGTTGCTGATTGTGGCAGCCATGATGCAGATCCATGAATTTTCTCCGGGCAAGAATGTTCTGTTTACCATTGCATCCCTGTTTGCCATGCTGGTAATGGTATTTATCCTGCTGTTATTCTTCAGTATGATCTCGCAGGGTATCTCATATTTTATCTCTTTAGGCAGAGAGATACTGTTTCGACTATAACGGAGACTGAAAACAGGTGTACCGCCTGAAGCGGTAAGAGAGGATAGGTGCCTGCTGCGGTGGGCGGATGGGAGTAACTAACCATGTATAGAGACAAAGCGGCAAGAAAAGCAGAATTGAAAAAGGCGCTGATCCGGCAGCTGAAAAGCCTGATCGGGCCAGGAATTATTGCACTGGTGATTCTGGTCGGCATATTGATTATCATGAATTACCGTGATGCAGAGGAAGAGGAAGAGATTATCCGTATCAACGGCTGGGAAGGCGAAGAGACGGAGATCGTGCTGGAGAATGAAGCACTGAAGTTTGTGATGGATCCCAGTACTACTCATTTTACGGTGGAGGTGAAATCCAGCGGTAAGGTGTGGGCTTCCAATCCTGAGGACGCAGCGGAGGACACAGTGGCACAAACCAGCGAAAAGGGTAAGCTGCAGTCTACGCTTGCGCTGACCTGGAGTACTCGTACCGGTGTGGATGCCTTGTACAACAACTATGATTACAGCATCGAAAAAGGCGTATATGATATCGAGACGGGAGAGGACTATGTGAAAGTATACTATTCCATCGGCGATACGGAAAAGGAATATATCATCCCTCCGGTAATTACGGACGAGAATTTCAATAAGTGGCTGGGACAGATGAGCCAGCAGGATTCTAATCTGGTGAAAGAATATTATAAAAAATATGATATAAACAACCTGGGAAGAAAGGATGATAAAGAACAGCTTCTGGCCAATTATCCGATTCTGGCTGAGGAAGTGATCTGGGTGCTGCGGGATACCACAAGGGATAATCTAAAGAGCAAATTTGAAGAATATTTCGAAGCAGCGGGCTATACTCTGGAGGATTATCAGGAAGATAAGGAACTGAATCTGGCGGAGAGTACTTTTGACAAACCCATTTACAACGTGAATATCATTTATCGTCTGGACGGTGATGATCTGTTGGTGGAGGTTCCGCTGCAGGAGATTGAATACAAATCCGATTATCCGATTTCCAATTTGACCATACTTCCTTTCTTTGGAGCTGGCGGAGCGGAGGATGAGGGTTTTATGCTGATTCCCGAGGGCGGTGGTGCGTTGATCAACTTCAATAACGGAAAGACGGCACAGAATAACTATTATGCCAACATGTACGGCTGGGATATGGCGCTGAACCGTCAGGCTGTGGTACATAATACCCGTGCTTATTTCAATGCCTATGGCATCAGCAAGGGTAACGATTCTTTCGTCTGCATCCTGGAGGAGGGAGCATCTTACGCTTCCATTTATGCGGATATAGCCGGGAAGCTGAACAGCTACAATTATGTGAATGCCGTATACAGCATTGCCCTCCGAGAAAAATATGATGTGGGTGAGATTGCCAACAGCAGTATCTATGTCTATATTCCGGAGCTTCCCGAAGGCAGCCTGGTGCAGAGATACCGCTTTGTGGACAGCGGAAGCTACAGCGATATGGCAAAGGACTATCAGGCGTATCTGACGGACAAATACGAAAGCTATATGGTGATGAACGAGGATACGGAAGCGCCTGTGGCAGTGGAAATCTTGGGCGCTGTGGATAAGGTGAAGCAGATTTTGGGCGTACCGGTATCCAGGCCTCTGAAGCTGACTTCTTTTGAGGAAGCAGCCGATATCATCAGTGAATTGAAGAATGACGGTCTGAACAATATGTCCGTGAAGCTCAGCGGCTGGGCCAACGGCGGGATGAATCAGAAGCTGTTTAACCGGATCAAGCCGGTATCCGACTTAGGCAGCAAGAAGGATCTGCAGAACCTGATAAACACGGCCGATGAACTGGGTGTTGACGTTTACCTGGACGGCGTGACGCAGTATGCTTATGACAGCAGCATCCTGAATGGATTTGTTGTCTTTACCGATGCGGCGCGTTTTATCAGCAAGGAAAAGGCAGAGCTGTACAAATACAGTACGGTTACCTATTCAAAGCTGGAGGATGAGGATCCTTATTATCTTTTGCGTCCGGATCTGGCTCAGGAGATGACGGAGAAGTTGTCGGCGTACGCTGCAAAATACGGCGCAGGGATTTCGTTCCGGGAGACCGGTATGGATCTGTCGGCCGACTACTATGTAGATGATATGCGAAGCAGGGAAGAAGTACTGCATCAACAGGTGGAGGAATTTAAGAAGCTGTCGGATGCCGGTCAGAAGATCATGATCAACATGGGGAATGACTATGCTGCAATTTACAGCGACATGATTACCAATATGGATTTGCAGGGCAGCGAGTATACCATCATTGACACCTATGTACCCTTTTATCAGATGGCGCTGCATGGTTTTGTGAATTACACCGGAGAGGCGCTGAATTTGACCGGTGAGACGGAGGATGAACTGCTGCGCAGCGCAGAATACGGCGCAGGGCTATCCTTCACCCTGATGAATGAGACAGCATTCGTTCTTCAAAAGACCCTTTATACAGAATACTTCGGTTCTGATTATGCCGCATGGCATGACCAGCTGGTGGAGATCTATACCAGATATAATGCGGAACTGGGACACACCTTCAATCAGAAAATGACAGGACATGAGCAGATTACCGCTGAATTATCCTGTACCATGTATGAGGACGGCACGAAAGTTTATGTCAACTATAGTTATCTGGATCTGACGACAGAGGACGGCATAGTGGTTCCTGCCAGAGACTATAAGGTGGTCCGGTAAGAGGGAAGCAAGAAAGAATATATAGAAAGGGTTGTTAGAGATGAAGAAACAGAAGAATAAATTAGCGGGTCTTCAGAAACGTAAGGCAATAGCGGGATATATCTTCATAGCGCCTTTCATTATCGGGTTTCTGGTATTTATGGTGAAGCCATTCTTCCAGTCGCTGTATATGAGCTTCTGCAACGTAGAGGTGAGCGCTGGTTCCTTTAATCCTGTATGGCAGGGAATTGACAATTATGTGAGGGCTTTTACCATTGACCCGGAGTTCACCAGGTTGCTGGTGGAGGAGATCTCCCGGATGGTCGTGGATTCCCTGGCCATCATGGTATTCAGCTTTTTTGTGGCGCTGATTCTGAATCAGAAATTCAAGGGAAGAGCGCTGGTCAGAGCCATATTTTTCCTGCCGGTTATCCTTTCCTCCGGTGTTATACTGGGATTGGAGACGGATAACTCCCTGATGGCGCAGATTCAAGTGGCGATTGAAGATACTACCAGCGGCATCAGCATCACCGGGGCGGTAGAAGATATCCTGCGTACTGCCGGTGTGGGCGTAAGAGCCTTTGAGACGGTGTTTGAGATCATCGACAATATTTATAATATTGCGATCTCCTCCGGAATCCAGATCATTATCTTCTTGTCCGGCCTGCAGACGATCTCTTCGAGCATGTACGAGGCGGCGGATATTGAGGGCTGTACCAAGTGGGAAAGCCTGTGGAAGATCACTTTCCCGATGATCAGCTCCATGTTCCTGGTGAACTGGATTTATACCGTAGTGGATTTCTGTATGAGATCCGATAACGAGGTGATTGACAAGATTACGACGGTAATGACACAGCAGATTAATTATGGATTCTCCTCAGCCATGACTTGGATCTATTTTGTGATTGTAATGGCCTTTGTGGGTATCAGCTCGCTGATTATTTCGAAGGGGGTTTACTATTATGACTAAAGCGGCAGTAAAGCAGAAAAGAAAAAATAGTAACTTCTGGGAAAGAAACAGGAAATCAGAGGGGTATCTGCTGAAAAAGACCATCATGAGTTTTGTGGTAAAGATATGCCGGTTTGTCCTGCTGTTCGGTATGTGCTTTTTGATCCTGCAGCCGATCTTTAATAAGATTTCCGTCAGCTTCATGGAAGAGCAGGATCTGTATAATCCCATGGTTATTGCCATTCCGGAGCATTTTACGACGGATAATTACAGATTGGCAGCTGAACTCATGAATTATCAGGAAAGTATTGTGAACTCCTTTGTGATTGCCCTGACCATCTCCATCCTGCAGATCACGGTCTGCACGCTGGTAGGTTATGGCTTCGCCCGGTTTGAATTCCCGCTGAAGAAGTTCTGGTTTGCCTGTGTACTTATGGTGGTGCTGATTCCGCCCCAGACCATATCTACTTCCCTGCATCTGCATTTCCGGTTTTTTGATATACTGGGAATTTTTGAAGCAATAACGGGAAGTACGATCAATCTGCGAGGCTCCGTATTGCCATACTATCTGATGAGTGCGGGCTGCATGGGGCTGAAAAACGGACTGTATATTTATATGATCCGCCAGTTCTTCCGGAACATTCCCAAGGAACTGGAGGAGGCGGCTTACGTGGATGGCTGCGGTACGCTCAAGACTTTCCTGCGGATTATGCTGCCGGATGCAACGCCGATCCTGACGTCCTGCTTCCTGTTCGCCTTTGTATGGCAGTGGACGGACGGCTTCTATTCCAAGCTGTTTCTGGGGAATATCCGGCTGGTAAGTACCTCCCTCTCCAGAATTGTAGACAGCCTGGCGGCATATCTGCAGAGACTGCAGGGCACCACGGTGACGCCTACGGTAGCGCTGACAGACTGTATCATGTCCACCGGTATATTGATGATTATCGTTCCCGTGCTGATCCTTTATCTGTTCGCACAGAAGGGGTTTGTGGAGAGTTTAAGCAGTTCGGGTATCAAGATGTAGGGATCTATTTCAGAAATTGCTTTGCAATTTCAAACTGCAGGTTATTTGTTTATAGTAGGTATAGTTTCCCGGGTACCCATATCATCCCGGAAAAGAATTTATGATATTGGGGATTAGCCCGGGATCTATATAGATAAAAGGAGGATGTGAAAATGAAAAGTAAAATGGCAAAGAAAGTAATTGCAGCATCTCTGGCTACAGTTATGGCTGTTGGCCTTGCTGCATGCGGAAATGAGTCCACTCCCGCAGGCAATGACACTCCTGATTCCAGCGAAAGCGTTGAGTCATCTGCTGGTGAGTCTTCCGCAGTGGAATCTTCTGAGGAAGTGACAGAATCTTCTGAGGAGGAGGTAAGTCCCTATACAGTTCTGACCGATGAGAACGGCAATGTATATGATCTGGGCGGGATGGAGATCATTCTGCGCGACTGGTGGTCCGGTGATCCCGTAGAACCTACCAATGATTATGAGGAAGCCCGCGACGAATACCGCGAATGGATTCAGGAGACCTATAATTTCACTTTCAAGCAGCAGGCTATTTCTGACTGGGGAAGCGCTCCTCAGGACTTTGTAGACTATGCTACCGCCGGCGGCGAGGAAAACTATATCTTCATCCTGCGCGAGGATGCTGCAACCACCGCTGCCATGAATACGGGCCTGATGTACGATCTGGCAACTTTGGACTGTCTGGATTTCTCCGAGGCAAAGTGGAGCGCAGGCGTACATAAGCTGATGAGCAGGGGAGATTCCATCTATTGTATGTATGGTGAGATCACCGAACCCCGTACCGGTATCTATTTCAATAAGAGACTGCTGGAGGAGGCCGGTATCGATCCTAATAAGCCTTACGAGCTGCAGGAGGCCGGCGAGTGGACTTGGGACGCCTTTACTGAGATGTGCGCACAGGTGCAGAGAGATGTGGATAACGACGGCGTGATCGATATCGCTGCTCTGACCCAGAATGATGCAGAATTCATCAATATGGCTGTATACTCCAATGGCGGCGATTATGTTGGCATGGAGGATGGCCAGTATGTATATAAGCTGGAGTCCGACGAGACTCTGGAAGGCCTGAACTGGGCTTGGGAGACTTTGAATCAGTATAAGCTGGTTTATCCGGAAGGCGCTGAGTGGGATTACTACAAGCAGGCATGGGTAAACGGCGAGGCTGTATTCTGTACTGAGGGTGCATATTGTGCGGGTCCTAACGCTCAGTGGGCTACCATGGAGGATGAGTATGGCTTTGTATGCTTCCCGATGGGGCCTCAGGCAAGCGATTACACCAATATCTACAGCAATAACCCTGTTGCCATCCCCGCATGCTATGATGCAGACAAGGCGTGGAAGCTGGCATTTGCATACAATCTGTGGACAGATCCCGTTCCCGGCTATGAAGATTATGAGCCTTGGAGATCCAACTACTACAAGAATTTCCCTGATACCGAGGCGGTTGATTATACCATTGCTCGTATGATGACTAATGGCCGTGTGACCTATCATGGACTGATTCCGAATCTGGATCTGGGCAATGATCTGGTTTACAATCTGCTGTATTCTACCGTATCTGAGTCGGTTGAATCCATCAGAGATACCTGGCAGGCATATATTGCTGAGGCCAATCAGTAAGATTTAAAAGGATATGAAAATTATCCATAATTTATAACAGGCATGAATGCAAAAAGAGGGTGGTGTTTTTCCGGGCATCACCCTTTTTTTCAGAAAATCCGGAGCTAAGGAGGCTTAACTGATGACACAATATGCAAAGAATCCAATTATGCCGGGCTTTTACCCGGATCCCTCCATCTGTGCGGTGGGAGAAGATTTTTACCTGGTGAATTCCAGCTTCGCTTATTTTCCCGGCTTGCCGGTGCTGCACAGCAAGGATCTGGTACATTGGGAGCAGATCGGCAATGTGATGGAGCGTCAATCCCAGCTGCCCTTGCCCCATGCCGGGCATTCCCAGGGGTTATTTGCACCCACCATCCGTTACCATGAAGGAACCTATTATGTGATCTGCACCAATGTATCTTACGGCGGCAACTATGTGGTTACAGCGGAAAATCCCGCAGGCCCCTGGTCAGAGCCCCATTATCTGGAGGGGGCGGATGGCATTGATCCCAGCCTGTTCTTTGATACGGACGGCAAGTGCTATTATATCGGCACACATCCCAATCCGGAGGGGTGCCGGTATGACGGCGACTGGTACATATGGATCCAGGAGCTGGATCTGAATCGTTGGAAGCTGGTAGGTGAGCATAGAAATGTGTGGAATGGCGCCATGAAGGGGGTACACTGGCCGGAGGGCCCTCACCTGTATAAGCGGGGGGATTATTATTACATTATGCATGCGGAGGGCGGAACCGGGCCGGAGCATGCGGTGACCATCTGCCGCAGCAGGAATATCTGGGGGCCTTATGAGAATCATTTCTGCAATCCGATTCTGACCCACAGGCATCTGGGACAGGCTTATCCGATCAAATATGTGGGGCATGGGGATCTGATAGAAACACCGGCGGGAGAGTGGTATATGACCATGCTGGCAGTGCGTCCCATAAAGGGGTATACCACCATGGGCAGGGAAACCTTTCTGGCTAAGGTCACCTGGGAAAATGACTGGCCGGTGGTCAATGCGGGCATAGGGCGATTGACGGATGAGGTGGAGATTGATTTACCCAAGTGGCTGCCGGAGCTGGATCCGGAAAGTTATACCAGCCGCAGTAAGGGAAAAAATGCCGTACCCGGAAGCAACAGGGTTTACGATTTTACCCGGATGGAGTCCTTGGGGGATGAATTCCTCTACCTGCGAAATCCGGAGCTTTCTCATTATATATTGGAAGCAGGGAAAGGCTTGTATCTTGCTCCCACTTCTGTTACACTGAAAGAAAAGGACAGCCCGAGCTATGTGGCAATCCGTCAGCAGCATCACAGGTTCCGTATGGAGACAACACTGAAGATGCCGGAGCCGGCGGGCGGCTGCGGAGCGGGACTTGCGCTGGTGCAAAGCAACGAATATCATCTGCGGCTGGAGGTATCCGATGGTAAGTTCCAGGCAATTCTCTGTCAAAAGGGACAGGATGCGGTGGTGGGAGAGCTGGCGCTGCCGGAAGCTGGAGCAGGGCTTAAGCTGTATCTACGGGTGGACGGCCTGCAGGCTGAGGCGGGCTGTATCATTGCAGATCAGGAGTTGCCCGCAGCAAAAGGACTGGATATCCGCAGCCTGTCCACGGAGGTGGCCGGGGGATTTGTAGGCTGTACAGCAGGAGTATATGCGGTGACAGAAGCGGAAAGTGGGGATCTAAGGGTGCTCTTTTCCAGTCTCTCCTACACTGCGGGGGAATAGATACCGGACAGGAAAACGAACGAAACAGAGAGGAAGTATTTACCATGGAAGTGAAATTTCATTTACCTGGCCTGCGCCAAAATTATCCGCTGAATATGCTGATTCTGAGTATGTTAAAGCAAAAGCCGGACTGGTTTCGGGAAGGAGTGCAGATTGCCTCCTTTTTCGGTGAATTCCCCACGTCCCTGTGGAATGGTGGCAGACCCTCCAATTATGATCAGTGTGATTCGGCTTATATCCGCAATGTGGTAAGGAATATTAATGCCCAGGGAGTGCCGGTGCGTTATACTTACACCAATATGCTGATTACAGAGGAGGATCTGGCGGATCCTTATTGTAATTTCTGTATGCAGGTGGCGGATAACGGCATGAATGAGGTGATGATCTTTTCACCGGTTCTGGAGAAATATATCCGGGAGAAGTACCCCAGCTATAAGCTCAACAGCTCTATCTGTAAGGAGATCCGTGACATTGACCAGGTCAATGAGGAATTGAAAAAGGATTATTATCTGGTGGTGCTGGACTATAATTTTAATAATCAATTTGAGGAGCTGGCCCGTATCGAGGATAAGGCCCGCTGTGAGATCCTGGTGAATACCCTGTGTATTCCTAACTGCCCCAGGAGAGGTGCACATTATCAGAATATTGCGAAAAACCAGAGGATCCTGCTGGAAAACCGAAAGCTTCCCAAGGAGCTGCAGCGGCCTCTGGAGCATTGGTACTGCGAGTATGGCGAGTACAACTGCGTACATACCCTCCAAGGCTACAGCACTTATATTTCTCCGGAGGATATCTGGGAAAAATATGTGCCCATGGGCTTTAACCAGTTTAAGATCGAGGGCAGGACGGCCAATCTCTTTTCTCTGTTAGAGACGTATACCCATTATCTGGTTCGTCCGGAGAAACAGGGGGAGGCACGGATCCTGCTGCTGAACAACCTGGTGAGCAGTAAGGTGATCACTGTAAATCATCCCAGGCCGGCACGCTGGCCTTAGGGGATTGGGAGCCTTTGCTCCCTGAGGATGCGTCAAGTTCGTCAGAGACGGAGGTATAGGATATGGCAGCAAAGGAAGTATACTGGCATTTGCCGGGGTTTTGCTATTTCAGACTGTTGAATCAGGTCGTTATCAACCTGATGAAGGATTATCCTGAAAAGTTTCGGGAGGGGTATCGGATCGGTTCTGTTTACGGTACCTTTCCGGGAGCGATATGGAACGGAGGCCGCACGGCGTTTGGCCTGACCTGTAAGCGGGATATAGAGAATATCCTGAAGATTTACAACAGCAGAGGGATTCCGGTGCGTTTCACCTGGACCAATTCCCTGCTGGAGGAAAAACACCTTTATGACACCTATTGTAACCTGATTATGCGTCTGGCAGACAATGGACTGAACCAGGTGCTGGTCAACACCCGGGTGCTGGAGGACTATATTCGCAGGGAATATCCCAGATACCCGCTGATCTCCTCCACCACCAAGCGGATTACAGATCTGGAGAGCCTGCAGGCGGAATTGGACAGGGATTATGCTCTGGTGGTGTTGGATTATGATCTAAACCATGATGAACAGGTGCTTAAGGCTATCAGTCCTAAGGCTCACAGGGTAGAACTTTTGGTGAATGAAGTCTGTTATCCGGGATGTCCCAGACGGGCAGAGCATTATGAGCAGCAGTCCCGGCTGCAGCTGGAATTTGACATTCACACGGGCTTTCCTTGTCCGAATCAGACTCAGCAGAGAACCTTTCAGGAGTGTATGCAGCGGCCTGCGTTTATTACCAATGAGCAGATTGGCAGTTATATAGAAAAGGGTTTCTGTAATTTCAAGATTGCCGGCCGGGGAATGCCCCAGGATTATGTCAAGGAATCCTATCTGTATTTTTTGGTAAAGGAGGAGCATAAAGGCTTTATCCGGGACAAGATCGAGGGATTGCTGGCGCAGTTTCAGGCGGCACAGCAGAGGAGCGGGCGGGGGCGCTCATAAGACGGCTGCGCAGGGAATAGAAAAAACTCTTGTCAAACTATATGGTTTATCGTATAGTAGGTAATAGACAGATCGCTAATAAACTATACTCGGGAGGAAAGATGATGACTAAGGCGGAGATTTTAAAAAAAGAGATATTAAGGCAGTATCGCAGCGTACGTCAGTTTGCGCTGGAGATGAATATTCCATATAGTACCCTGGTAACAGCGTTGGAGCGAGGCATTGAGGGGATGGCTTACGGTACTGTCATTAAGATGTGCGATAAGCTGAGCCTGAACCCGGTGGATTTCTCTTCACTGGAAAGAGATACTTCTCTGGGCGCCCAGCTTCTGGAGAACAGAGTGATGCAGTACTATGTAAAGCTGAATCAGGCCGGCCGGGATAAGGTGCTGGAGCTGATGGACGATTTTGTACAGATTGATAAGTACAAGCAGAAGGGGAAGAAAAAAGCTTAAAAAGGCAGGAAAAAGGCAAGCGGCTTACGAAGCTCTCGTAAATCACTTGCCTTTAACAATACCCGCTGAACATCATGCCGCTGTAGGCGCTGGTCACATAAGGATTGGCAAAGCTGCGGCCCGGGTTCTTATAAGCCACGATCTTTTTCTCCACATAATTCATGGGATTAAGGGTGATCTGATTGGCTTTGC
The DNA here is from genome assembly GCA_944381545.1 of uncultured Acetatifactor sp. Classification (GTDB taxonomy): domain Bacteria; phylum Bacillota; class Clostridia; order Lachnospirales; family Lachnospiraceae; genus Acetatifactor. The sequence goes on from CALWLO010000029.1 coordinate 12,246, forward strand.
GCAGCAGCAGATTGGAAAAGTCTTTCAGGGTATGGAAGGTATCGCTCACATCTCCGGATCTGATAAGGGCGCTGTCAAGTTTCACCCGGTCAACCGCCAGCTTACCGTCCTCCTGTCTGGTTATGCCCATGACATTTAAGGGATCCTGATACAGGGAAACGATCTGATCCATCTCTTTGAGCGCATGTGCGCTGCGGGGCTGGGATGTCAGATAATCGGAAACTTCATCGATAAAGCGGTTATAGCCGTCTGTCAGATGAAGCACATTATCGGTCAGGGATTCCAAATCCGTTTTCAGCCCGATATGTACCGGATGCCCCGGGGGGCTGGTTCCCTTTAACTCCACCGCAAACAGATTGTCAATGGTAAAGGTGTTGGAAGCGGTAGAGCGTTCCTCCCCATTAATGGTAAAATGGGAATTGGATGCCTGGCGGCTTACATAATCAATTCCCAGATAATCCAAAGCCCCCTTTGTCTTGCTGGTATGCTGATCACTGATACGGAAAAGCTCCGTCCTGTCAGCAGCCAGACCGGTGGCTTCGGAGTGCAGCACCAGGGCGCTGCGGCTATTGGCTCCCTGTACATGGGCTTTGATGCCGATGTCGGAATTATTGATCAGACGGGCCAGCCTTTCCTGAATGTCCCGATTGGTATCGCTCTCCCCGATAGAGAACTGAAACTCATAATTCATATCATTGATATTTACATCAAAAGAGTAAGTATCTGCGGGCAGCTCCGTCCTGCCTGACGGCAGGAAAGAGCCCATGTTCTCCTGGGAAGAGGCCAGGCTCTGTACCTCCAAGGCAAGGTTAGGGGGAGCTTCCCCGGGAGTATAAGCGCCGATAAAGGAAACGGCCGCCACCTCCGGATCGGTGGAGAAAGCGGTCTTCTTGCTGAGCAGATCCGTATCTTCCAAACCTCCCAGGGAGGCGATGGTATTGTGCAGGCTGCGGGCGCTCTCCTTCAGACGGATTACATACTGCCGGATATCGGTATCGTTTGCGGGAAGATACCAGGGAGACTCTTTGCTTAATTTGACAATGGAATCGTAGATACTGCGAAGTTCACTCTTTTTATGCGCATCATAGCGTGTAACGCTGGGCGGCGCATAAGCGGACAGATAATGATTATATACATTATTCAGAGCTGCATTCATTGCCATGCCTCCTTTCTTCCCTGAAATAAGCCTGACGATCCTGTGGTGAGATATCAATAAGTCCTTTTACTGATATGAATAGATACAATCATCCACTTTGTTAGCTACAGTTTAGCACATGGAATGGGGAGGCGCAAGCTTTTTGTCATAAAATTCCGTAACAGTTCAGCCCCAAATTTTCACCCCAAATTTTTTAGGGAAAAAGGGATTGACGAATTTCCGGGACTATGCTATAGTATTCAAGCGAGATAGATTTTAGGTCTTTTTTTTATGCCTAAATTAAAACGATAGACGGCTGCTCCTGCAGCGGAATGGAGGAAACTATGCGTACCAAAATCACTTTAGCATGTACCGAATGCAAACAGCGTAACTACAATACCACCAAGGATAAAAAGACTCATCCTGACCGTATGGAGACCAAGAAGTATTGTAGATTCTGCAAGACCCATACCTTGCACAAGGAGACCAAGTAATCATCTGCCTTATTGAAGCAGAATACGCATTATGGGGATATTACAGGCCCGACCTGTTATATCCAGAAAAGAGGTAAGAATGGGAGATTCCGCAGAAAAGACCACGAAGCCCAAGTTTTTTGAGGGCGTTAAGGCCGAATTCAAGAAGATTTCCTGGCCGGACAGACAATCTACCTTTAAGCAGTCCGTAGCAGTTGTGGCAATATCTGTAGTGGTGGGGCTTATCATTGCCATATTGGATTACATGATTCAGTATGGAGTGAATTTCCTGACATCAATTTAGAGCGAGGGTGATTGTATGGCAGAGGCAAAATGGTATGTAGTTCATACTTATTCCGGATATGAGAATAAGGTCAAAGCCAATATTGAGAAGACCATCGAGAACAACCCGTCCCTGGCAGAGCAGATTCTGGAGGTTCGTGTGCCTTTGGAGGAAGTTGTTGAGGTAAAGAACGGTGTAAAAAAGACTGTTCAGCGCAAGATGTTCCCGGGCTATGTGCTTCTGAATATGGACATGAATGATGACACCTGGTATGTAGTACGTAATACCCGGGGCGTTACCGGATTTGTAGGGCCGGGAAGCAAGCCGGTTCCTCTGACGGAGGCGGAGATGAAGCCTTTGGGGATTAAGACGGACAATGTATCCGTTGATTTCGCTGAGGGGGACAGCATATCCGTTGTCGCCGGCGTCTGGAAGGATACGGTGGGGGTTGTCCAGAAGATGGACTTTGGCAAACAGACAGCTACCATCAATGTGGAACTGTTTGGCAGAGAGACTCCTGTGGAGATCAGCTTCGCAGAGATCAGAAAGCTTTCCTAATCAAGCGAATTATTCAGGTATTTTCCGAAAGGTGCAAGACGCCTTCGGTGAATATAGCCGCAGGGCACAAGCGCCCGGGCGGCGGGAGGGCGTATGCCCTGGCAACTTAAGAGCGCAGCTGCGCTCGAGTGGGAGCAAGTAACGGGATTTAAGAACCCGAAGCGCTTGCGCCGGATTACCACATTTATAGGAGGTGCCACAATGGCAAAGAAAGTAGAAGGATACATCAAATTACAGATTCCTGCCGGCAAAGCTACACCGGCTCCGCCTGTTGGTCCTGCACTGGGTCAGCATGGTGTCAACATCGTTGAATTTACGAAGCAGTTCAACGCCAGAACAGCAGATAAGGGTGATGTGATCATCCCTGTTGTGATTACTGTATATGCAGATAGAAGCTTTAGTTTCGTTACCAAGACTCCCCCTGCAGCAGTATTGCTCAAGAAGGCATGCAACTTAAAGACAGCATCGGCAGTTCCCAATAAGAACAAGGTTGCTACCATTTCCAAGGACAAGGTTCGCGAGATTGCAGAACTGAAGATGCCGGATCTGAATGCCGCAAGCATTGAGGCTGCTATGAGCATGATCGCCGGTACTGCAAGAAGCATGGGTATTGTTGTAGAAGACTAAACACTATTGATTGGGAGACAGTCCCGCTGGGGATTGTCGCTGGAACCTAGGAGGTATGATAATGAAACATGGTAAGAAATATGTAGAAGCTGCAAAGCTGGTTGACAGGGCAACCTTATATGAGCCCGATGAGGCGATTGCACTGGCAAAGAAGACTGCAGTAGCAAAATTTGACGAGACGATTGAGGTACACATCAGAACAGGCTGCGATGGACGTCACGCTGAGCAGCAGATCCGCGGCGCAGTGGTACTGCCCAATGGAACCGGTAAGACCGTAAAGGTACTGGTATTTGCAAAGGGCGATAAGGTAAATGAGGCTGAGGCTGCAGGCGCTGATTTTGTCGGCGGTGAGGAGCTGATTCCGAGGATTCAGAACGAAGGCTGGCTGGATTTTGACGTGGTAGTTGCTACACCGGATATGATGGGTGTGGTAGGCCGTCTCGGTAAGGTTTTAGGACCTAAAGGTCTGATGCCCAACCCCAAGGCCGGTACAGTAACCATGGATGTTACTAAGGCGGTCAACGATATCAAGGCTGGTAAGATCGAATACAGACTGGACAAGAACAACATTGTGCATGTTCCCGTTGGCAAGGCATCCTTTACCGAGGAAGCTCTGCAGGAGAATTTCAAGGCACTGATGGATGCTATTGTTAAGGCTAAGCCCAGCGCTTTGAAGGGTCAGTATTTAAGAAGCATCACTCTGACCTCCACCATGGGCCCTGGCATAAAGGTCAGCGTTGCAAAGTTCTAATTGCACGATCATAAAGTGGATAGAGAACCTTCCCTTTTGGGAGGGTTCTTTTTGCAGGAGTTTATCTGGTAATATGGCAGATCGGGCGGGAACTCCAAATTCCCGAACTTGGGATATACATGGGTATGATGATGAGTAAGCTTTGGAAGGGATATCAAAAACATAAAGACGCTGTGCTGATTTTGGCGGGACTGCTTTTCGTAAGCCTGATAGCCCTGCCCTATTTGGTGCTGGGCGAAGGAAGCTATGTGCAGATACATGACCAGCTGGATGGAGAAGTGCTGAATTATATTTATCAGGCCAGATATCTGGGGCAGGGAGAGGTCATTCCGGAGTTCATGAACGGAATGGATAAGGCAGCCATGCTGCCTCCGGCTCCCTTGGGCGTGCTGCTCTATCGTATTTTTCTGCCCTTTGCAGCTTTTGCGGTGATGCACTGGCTTTGCCTGGCGGTGGGCTTTTTGGGTATGTACAGCCTGGGGAAAAAGCTGGAGCTGAGAGAAGAGATCAGCTGGGTGATGGCCTGCCTGTTTAGCTATATCCCATTTTATCCCGTTTACGGACTGGCAGCGCTGGGACAGCCCATGCTGACGCTGTGCGGACTGCGGCTGCGGGGGAATTATAAAACTCCGGCAGACACCCTGCGTTCCTTTCTGGGGATTTGCCTGTATGCGGCAGGTTCTTCCCTGACTCTGGTGGGTTATGCCTGGGTGGGGCTGGGACTGCTTTGGATCATGGGGCTGGCGGTATCTGCGCTTCGGAAATCAGGGGAGGAAAGAAAAGAGGAGTTCCATGCCCTGCTGCGGGTGGGAAGCGGTGTACTGGCGCTGTTGGGCGTGTATCTGCTGACCAATCTGGATCTGCTCCGGGTCCTGATGGGAGCAGGGTATACTACCCATAGGCAGGAGATGGCCCTGCGGGCGGCAGAGAAGCCCATGACACAGCTGGGGGAGCTGTTTTTTAGCGGCGGAGCTTATTCCCCGGTATATTCTGCGGGGATTCTGACGGCGCTGGTGCTTTTGACACTGGCAGCACGAATAGGGAAGGCTGTTGCAGAACGTAAGAACTACTCGCACGCCAAGCGCGAGAGTCTGCAGGTGAATGCTGCCGATGC
>CALWLO010000030.1 GCA_944381545.1 uncultured Acetatifactor sp.
CCTCCTTAGCTTAAAAACAAAGCTCTTTCTTCTTCTCTCCTGCGCACCAGGCCCGGCAGCACCTTGCCGCCGCCCTTGGTATACGCCATTATTTTTTCCGCCACTTCTGGGGCGGTTCTGCCGTTTACCAGCTTTTGCAGATTTCCTGCCCCGCAGTTGTAGCAGAAGCTGGTCAGGGCGTCAAATTGGTTCTGGGTAAGCGGAAACGCAATCAGCCCTTTTTTGACACAGTCATTTACATGCCCTCCGTATTTCTTCAAATCTTCCTTTAATAATGCCTTTGCCGCCTCTTCCGATGCCAGGGTTTGTCCCTGCTGCACCCCGGCGGTGTGCCCGTAGCCGATGGTCCATACCCCGGCAGGACATTTATAGGCTTCCAGGCGGCAGCCCTCATATTTGGCAATCAGCTCCACGCCTCTGTCGGATACGGTCATGCTTCCTGCCGGAGCGGAGGCTGCGGATCCTGCGGCTTTCTGCTGCGGTGCCGGTTCTCCTGTTGCCGCTTTCTGCGGTGTCACTGCCGGAGACAGCGCAAAGGCCTGTCCTGTTCCGGCATCTGCCACATTCAGGTATTTTACATTGACCGGACTGCAGATTGCTTTTGTGCCGCTTATGTTTTTATCAATGACCGCCCTGTCACCATTTACGGATTTCACGATCCACTTATCGCTTTTTACCCAGTCCGGCATCGCTTTTTCAGTGTAATATACGGCGTCCGGTGTCAGAGTCACCGTATCGCCTGCCCGGATAACGGCGGTTTTTGCGCTGTTTCCTGCCATGACGCTGCCTGCTTCTACACGCTGCGGCGGCTGGGGCGACGCATCTTGTTCTGCTGCCCCCTGTCCGGCAGGCGGCTGTGTCTTCCCCATTACCGCCGCTACCGCCTGCCGGAAGGTATCCATGCTGTAATCACACTGCATACCCTTCCACAGATGATCCGGGTCTCCGTGGCCCGATGCGATTCCCCTGTCATGTCCTTCCTTATGGCTGATGATGACGCCGTCCGCCAATGGGTCCAGCCCGAACTGTTTACACAAAAAGGCAAACAGCTCCACCGCTGCGTCATAGGTGCGCTTAACTACCGCCAGGGCCGCTTCCCTGTCCGAGCAGGTAAAGGAGGAGCCGCCGGAATATTTGATGCAGGCCGGCTCGCACATCTCCACACCGATATGGGTATTGTTGGCAGAGCCGTTATTTCCCTTTCCGCTGTGCCATGCCCTATGATCCCAGGGAAGCGTCTGGTACACCTTTCCTGTATTACCGTCAATAAAGGCATGTACGCAGGCCCTGCTACTTTCCGGATTGTTCCATTTTTTTACAAAGACTTCCGCAGAGGGCTGGGGGCAGCCTACGCTGTGCAGCATCAGCCCTTTCACAGCAATCTTTCTTCCCGCCTGATAGCAGGGATTTTGCGTCAAAAAACTTTCTACAAGTTCCATTTTTACAACCTCCTTTTATGCTCTTTTTTACATATTACGATATTATGTTGAATTGACCGGCGCTTTTCTGCGCCAATTTATGGGCTGTTAAGGCTGTGCAGGAAAAAAAGAGCAGCCTACGGGGAGCTGCTCTTTATCCTGCCAATATTGATCAAATGCTTTCTGCACTCTTTTTTAAAAAAAATAAAAAAATGGTATTGACATATCAACTATAATATCGTATTATGATGCTTTTTTCGTTTTCTTGTATTCTTCTTTTCCCGATGTTTCTTCTACAGGGCCTAAAATTTCAGATTATTCAGTCTGCTGCGCTTCTCCTCCGCAGTAGTGGTAGTATAGATGCGGGTTGTTTCCAGACTGGAATGACCAAGCAGATCTGCCAGATCTGTCAAGTCCGCATATTGCTTCATATAGGTGAGGGCAAATAGATGGCGAAAGCTGTGAGGATGCGCCTTTTGCTTTTCTATTCCCGCCATACCGGCCAGCCGGATCAGCATCTTATAAATGGATGTTCTGTGGATGGCTTTACCCCGGTTTCCCTTGAAAATGACTCCTGAAGTAATCTGCTCTGTCCTGCAGTACTCCGTAAGTTCTGATACCAGCCTGTCCGGGAGGTAAATATCCCTTGTTTTTCCTTTATTTCCTACGGCAAATCTTCCTAGCGGCAATACTTCCACCGTCAGGGATGAAAACTCACTCACTCTTATTCCGGTAAATACCATCACCCTGATGATATAGTAATATTTTTCCCGGCCGCTTGCCTTTGCACAGGAAAGCATTTCCTGATATTCCTTCATGCTGATTACATTTTCCAGACAGTGCTGTCTCTGCACCCGCTCGGTCTTGATGGTACATTCTTTCAGACCGGCATATTTTAAATAACTATTGACTGCCACAATATACAGGTTGGTGCTCGTTATTTTTTTGTTTTGTCCCAGCAGGCGCCTCTTATACTCCAGCATCACTTTCTTTGTTGCCGCCCTTCCTTTCAGGTATTCCAGCAGAAGTCCCGCCTGTCTGACATAGACCTGTATGGTATTCTCCGACAGTTCCTTTTGATGCAGATACTCTCTGTAATCCTCTATTCTTTTGTTTTCTCTCATGGCTCTTACCTCTCTTTCGCTTTACAATCCATGGGGAAAAGAAGATGCTCTTTATGCAGATAAAGTCAAAAAAGCACTGAAACCTTTGAAGATTTCAGTGCTTTTCAGCATTGCTGAGATGGCATGAATCCTGTACCGGCAGAATGATTATATCATAATTGCTTCGCAATCACGATACTGATGGCCATTCGGCCGCTACATGCCCGGAATAAGGTCTTTCTATCATAATTGCTCCGCAATCACGATACTGATGGCCATTCGGCCGCTACATGCCCGGAATAAGGTCTTTCTATCATTCCGTACATTACAGCACACAGCGCTTTATTTATTGATTTTGTTATTTAATTGCCTGTGGGTGATAACAATCAGGATCAAAGAGATTACCGCTGTAAGAACATCGGATACCGGCATGGAATACAATACTCCGTCAAGTCCGAAAAAGTGCGGCAAAATCAGAGCAAAACCTACGCCAAACACAATTTCCCTTACCATGGAAAGCATGGTGGATGCCGCCGCTTTTCCCGTTGCCTGCAGAAAAATGAATGCCGCTTTATTGATACAGGCAAAAACCATCATACAGAGATAAATGCGAAAGGCCCTGACTGCGAAATCCGTATAGTAAACACTTTCATTGGCCGCACCAAAAATACTGATGAGCTGCTGGGGGAAGAATTCTACTATGATAAAAGCAACCACACCCACACAGGCTTCAGAAATCAGCAGCCTTGTAAACAGCTTTTTCGTCCGGTCATATGCTCCTGCGCCCATATTATATCCAACGATGGGGATACAGCCTGCTGCCATACCGACAACGATGGATATGACGATCTGGAAAAACTTCATAACAATCCCTACAACGGCCATGGGGATCTGTGCATACTGTGTCTGTCCGAAAATCTCGTCCATTGCGCTGTATGTGCAGATCATATTATTGATGGCCGCCATTGCCACAACCAGAGAAATCTGGGACAGAAAACTGCAGATACCCAGCACCAGAGTACGTCTGATAATCCTTGCGTCAAACTGAAAATCCTCCCGCTTTATCGGAATCACCTTGGTATGGCAGAGATACCACACAGAAAGAACGGCGGTTGCTATCTGCCCGATAACTGTTGCAACAGCAGCGCCCATCATTCCCCATTTGAAGATAAAGATAAAAACGGGATCCAGAATAATATTGATAACTGCACCGACTAAGGTTGATATCATGGCAAATTTTGGACTGCCGTCTGCACGGATCACGGGATTTATTGCCTGGACAAACATATAGAAGGGAATACCAACGGAGATCCAGAAGAAATACTCTTTGGAATACCGGAAAGTTTCTTCATTGACGGTGCCGCCAAACATGGCGATAATTTCGTCAATAAACAAAAGATAGATTGCCGTTAATATAAGGCTGGATATAATGGTCAGTAATATGGCGTTGCCCATGCTGCGGCTGGCATCGGCGGGCTTTTTCTTTCCAAGGCTGAGACTGACAAAGGCACAGCAGCCGTCACCGATCATCACGGCTATCGCAAGAGCGATGACCGTCAGAGGAAATACCACCGTATTGGCGGCATTGCCATAGGAACCGAGATAACCGGCATTGGCAATAAAAATCTGGTCAACAATATTGTATAGAGCGCCTACAAGGAGCGATATTATGCAGGGCACCGCATATTTACACATTAGCTTGCCTATCCCTTCTGTGCCAAGATATGACTGATTTGTTTCTTTCATTTTTTTATACCATCCTTTCCTTTACCTGCTTTTCATTCATTTGCAGGCACAATAAAAAGGCGCAAATCCATCAGTCGGACTTACGCCTTTCAGCTACTCACCTACTATTTATTATATTCTGTTTCCACCAGTTTTTCAAAGGAATTTTTGCACAAAAAACACAGAAAATAACGTCATTATCCTAATTCCTTTTCCATTACAACAAATCCATCGCCGGATTTTCGCTGATAGGAATAGTATTCGTCAATATCTCCAAAGACCTTTTCCACCATCGGTACACTATTATTCCACACCTTATATTCCTTCGGAATATAGCCGCAGTCCAGATAGAATTTCTCCACATAGCCCTCGGCAGAACCCAGCGAAACTGCACAAGCGCCATAGTCTCTGGCGGCTTCCTCAAAGGCTTTCAGAAGAATTTTTCCATACCCTTTCTTTTCATACTCATATTTTATCGCTATTCCGTTCAATTCAAACGAATCATCCTCCGGAAATTCAATCCTTCTATGCCAGCCGAAGGCAACTCCAATAACCTCCTGATCATGTATCAGCGCTATAAATGCTTTTGGAAACACGGCAGCATATTTCTTCATTTTGTCCTGACTGCTGCCGGGAAGATATTGTGCAGCCAACGCATAAAAGTCTTTTTCATTGTTTTCATTTAAAAAATGAAGTTCCAGGTTTTCCATATTTTCCTCCTTTTCGGTATCATCCCGTCTCTCCGGCTGGTTTTAAAATGTAGCCTTCAAGGATATCGTGTTTCATTGTTCAGCCGTACCTTTTGATGATAACACATGTTACGGTTTATTGCTCATCAGATAAAAAAATATTCAGGGATTTATCCAGCTGCGATACCATTTCCCCTGTATCTGCACTCAGTTCCTTCACGTTCTGCCATCCCAGATAAGTTATGCTTTTCTGATACTCTGCAAAATACTGATCTGAAGCACTGTTGTATTCCTCTTCAGATATGAGATTTCCGCTTCCATCTGTGCAGGTTACGGTTGGAGCCTCTTCACTATACAGCGTCGTCCTGTAGGCAATGGGATTGGTCACAATCTTTAAAAGATCCTCCTCAAATCCCTGCTTATCTTCCATTTGATAATAGATCCTGGCAGTCTGAAAACCTTCTCCTGACATAGTCTCATATTCACAGAGCGTAATCACATCCAACAAACCATCTTCATTTTAATCCTTGAATGCCACGGCCGATACTGCCAGAAACAGGTCAGCATTTACATGCTCCTCATTCCAGCCGGGAAACTCATATATCACTTCCCCGGCATCCGCCAGGCAGAATCTTACATTCGGATTCATACCATCCGCCTGAAAAGAATTGTTTTCAGGCGCAAAAGAAGCAAAGGTCACTTTTCCCCAATCATCCAATGTGATCTCAAAGGTCTGCTCCGGAATAAGAGTGCCCAGCTTTTCGGGATATACGCTTTCCGCTGCAGAATCATCCGACGCCGCATCCAATTCTGTCTCACTCTGAATCGGATATGAGGGCACATCTAATGCGCCGGATTCTTCTTCTGATCCGGAGCAGCATCCTGTAATAACTAACCATATGCCGGTAATCCCTGCTGCCAATAATCCCTTTTTCATTCCCGGAACCTCCAAAATCATCAACGAAATTCATATACCGCTCCCTGCCTGGAATAAGGTCATCATATCATGATTGGCTCCGCAATCACGCTACTGATGGCCATTCGGCCGCTCCCTGCCTGGAATAAGGTCATCGTATCATACATTTGCCCAAAAAGAAAGTTCCGGATATTACGGTTTGCTCTACATTTCATTGTACAAAATACTCTTCAGCATTGCTGTCATCCCTGCTTAAAGATTTCCCTCTTTAAACTCAAAAAACTTTGTATCCAGCTCCGGATATATCCTTTTTAAAGAAATCGGTTTGCCGGATCTGGACAAAAAGCAGTGGCTGCTCTTTCCGGTTGCTCTCTTCTCCCCGCTTTTCTTATCAAACATCTCATACTCCAGTTCCATCCTGATTCCGTTGTATTTTTTCAGATGCGTTTCAATCACCACTGTATCATCAAAATGAACCATGCTGATATAATCAATACTGAGGGAGATGACGGGGCTGATAATCTCCATTTCTTCCATCTGCTTATAGCTTAAGCCTATCTGATCCATCAGATTCATTCTGGCTTCTTCCATCCATTTAATGTAATTGGAGTGATGGATAATTCCCATCTGGTCAGTTTCATAATATTTTGCGTGATGCTCATACGGGTATAAGGTAATCTGCTTTCCCTCGTGGTTGAGTACAATTTCATGCTTTTCCAATTTCTTTTCCTCCCATTATTTTATGCTATGATATTGGTAGCTTTTAATACATCTGTTACTGTCTCCACCGGAACAATCTCCAGTATCTCTTTCACCTCATCCGCTACGTCTTCAAGATCCTCCAGATTGTCTTTCGGGATAAATACCTTTTTCACACCTGCCCTGACCGCAGCGCTCAGCTTTTCAGGGAGTCCGCCGATAGGCATCACATCGCCCCGCAAAGACACTTCTCCTGTCATGGCATGTTCCGGATTTACCGGACGTTCATTTACCAGGGAAGCGAGCGCAGTAACCAGGGTAATGCCCGCAGAAGGGCCATCCTTTGGTACGGCTCCCGCCGGTACATGAACATGCAAGGTGCTCTGTTCAAATTTTTCTGCTTTCTCAGGATACAGCGATTTTACCAGGCTTACGGCTATCTGGACAGATTCCTTCATTACGTCGCCAAGCTGACCTGTAATGATGACTTCGCCTTTTCCTTTTGTGAACAGGGTTTCTATGAACAGGATGTCTCCGCCCGACTGCGTCCACGCAAGACCTGTTACAATACCTGACTTCCCCGCTTTTTTAATACGGTCATGACGAATGGGCTTCTGATCAACAAATTCGCTGAGATTTTTTTCTCTGACAGACAGCGGCTTTGCATCACCGGTTACCAGCTTTACAGCAGATACCCTGCATACGTTATCAATTACTTTTTTAAGGCCCCTGACTCCTGCTTCCATGGTGTAATCTGCAATCAGTGTGTGTATCACCCTGTCAGATATTTTTAATGCTTCCTTTGAGATACCCATGCTTTCCATTGCTTTGGGAAGCAAATGCTTTTTCGCAATCTTCACCTTTTCAGACTCTGTGTATCCCTGGAATTGTATGACCTCCATACGGTTCAGGAGAGGTTCCGGTATGGTATCTGCAGAGTTTGCCGTACAGATGAACAGCACATCCGAAAGGTCATAAGGTACGTTCATATAGTGATCTGTGAAAGTGCTGTTCTGTTCCGGATCCAGTACCTCAAGAAGAGCGCTGGCGGGATCCCCATGATAAGAACCTGTCAGTTTATCCACTTCATCCAGCACAATTACCGGATTGGATTTTCCGCTGCGTTTGATACCTTCCATGATCCTGCCGGGCATAGCCCCCACATAGGTTCTGCGGTGCCCCCGGATTTCCGCTTCATCCCTGATACCTCCCAGACTCACACGAGCATATTCCCTGCCTAATGCTTTCGCAATACTCTGGCCGATGCTTGTTTTTCCCGTTCCGGGAGGGCCGACAAACAGGAGGATTGACCCGGACTGCTTCTGATTCAGCGCCATTACCGCTATCTGCTGCAAAATACGCTTTTTTACCTTTGTAAGTCCATAATGATCCTTATCCAGAAGCTTCTCTGCCTTTTTCAGGTCAATACTCTGCGGACTTTCCTTTTTCCAGGACAGGCTGGTCACAAAATCAAGGTAGTCATAGAGCATACCATACTCATGACTGTCCTTTCCCTCCTGCTTCATGCGGTTTAGCATTTTCTCCGCTTCTGTTCTGGCAGCTTCATTCATTCCGGATTCCCGTATCTTCAATTCGAATTTCCTGACATCTGTGGTATTCTCCGGATGCATCTTGTCCAGTTCCTCCTGCAGGATCTGGATCTGCTTTTTTAGAGCCTGCTCCCTGTAGACCTGTTCATGGGACTCTGTCTGTGCCTGTCTGGCCTGCGAACCGATCCGGGTAATCTCTATCATTTCATAAACAGCCTGCCTGATTCGTTCATGCCGCAGGGATATTTCGTCCGCCTCCAAAATTTTATATTTGTCCTCATTGGATATATTCAGCTGATAAGACAGGGCCGCCGCCACTTCTTCCAGAGAATTCCAGTGCAGAATGTAGTTTCTTGCCATAATTCCCCACTGGTAGCCTTTTACGAAGCGGAGCATATCATCCTTAACCTGCTTCAGTTCTTCCTTCAGTCTGCTCTCATCCATATCCAAGATGTCCGGTTTTTCTGTATATTCGACCTGCAATTCTCCATCGGATACCGTCAGCTTTTCTATCCGGATACGGCTAAGCGTCCTAATGGCTATGCTGCCCTCCGGGGTTTTTTCTTCCACGATCCCCTTGACACCCACAGAATAGAAATCCTCCGGGAAGAAAGCGTCTTGGCGTATCGTTTCTGCCTCTTTATTTTCCTTTAATAATAAGAACAGTATCTCTTCCTCTTTCTGAAGCTCTCTTCCTGCGATTTTTTCCATTATTTCATATTGTTGATAATAAGTAACCCCCGGTACCACTACCAGGTCATAACACGGTATCGCTATCATGTATTTTCCCTCCTTTATCTTTTGCTTCTATCCGGCATTTCTATTCCGGAGTCCCTGTAGTTTTGAAAGTTACGAAACAACGGCACGCTTTGGGGGTGATCCTGTTTGACAAAGAAACGGGAATGCCGTCTTACCATGCATCCCCGTTTCCTCCTGCCTATTGAAATGTTCCTATTTGCAAAGCATTACGCTTTAGCCTTCAATCGTGATATATTTACTTTCTTCCACAGCAGGCTTTGCTTCTTTCTTGGGAACAAAGACTTTCAGGATACCGTCCTCGAACCTTGCTTTGATATCTGACTGCTCCACAGCATCACCTACATGGAAGCTTCTGCTGAAGTTGCCGTAATATCTTTCCCTGCGGATATACTTGCCATCCTCAGCTTTCGTATCATTCGATGTGTTGGTGGCTGCACTGATGGTCAGATTGCCATCCTTAAGCTCCGCTTTGACGTCCTCTTTCTTACAGCCGGGAAGTTCGATATGAAGCTCATATCCCGCATCACTTTCCTTGATATCCGTACGCATCACCGCAGCTGCAGGATTTATGAACCCTAATTCTCTTCTGGCCGGTCTTGCAAAATCATCAAAAAAATCATCAAACAAATTTTCTCCAAAAATACTAGGCATTAACATATTGACTCCTCCATTCATTCTGCGGCAGTTCTGCCGTTTTATTTTCAAAGATTCTTGTGAACTCCGGTATTTCCTTTGTTCTATATATGTTATATCACCATTATTAGCACTCGTCAATAGTGAGTGCTAATAATCTTTCTTAAATAAATATAAACTTTTTACTAAGAATGCGGTGCAGGCCATTCCCTTGGTGGATCTGCACCGCATTCTTGCATGTAAACCGTTATCTCAGCCATCCGTTTCCGACTTGTTCATAATCATTACTTTTCATCATTCAGTATCTTCATAAATTCATCTCCGGTAATGGTCTCATGTTGGTATAAATATTGTGCAAGCTGATCCAGCTTTGCCCTGTTGTCCAGAAGAATCTGTCTGGCTTTGTCATGCTGTTCCTTTACAAGGGCAACCACCATCCTGTCGATCTCCGTTTGTGTTTCTGCAGAGCATGCAAGGGAAGTATCCCCTCCAAGATACTGATTGGTCACTGTTTCCAGCGCCACCATATCAAATGCTTCACTCATACCGTATCTGGTGATCATGGCCCGGGCAAGCTTTGTTGCCTGCTCAATATCATTGGATGCACCAGTAGAAATGGAGCCCACCGCAATCTCTTCCGCCGCTCTGCCTCCTGTATAAGTGGCAATCTTATTTTCAATCTCCTCTTTGCTCATCAGGTAATGGTTCCCCTGCTCTACCTGCATGATATAACCAAGAGCGCCGGAGGTTCTCGGAACAATGGTGATCTTCTGCACCGGTGCAGAATTTGTCTGTTTTGCCGCTACAAGGGCATGACCGATCTCATGATAAGATACAATCATTTTTTCCTTGTCCGTCATAAGCGCATTCTTCTTCTGGTAGCCTGCAATAACCACTTCAATACTTTCTTCCAGATCCGCCTGGGTTGCAAAGCTTCTGCCTGCACGAACCGCTCTTAAAGCCGCTTCGTTCACAATATTCGCAAGCTCGGCTCCAGAGGCTCCGGAAGCCATACGCGCAATCTGTTCGAAATCCACATCCTCAGAAAGCTTGATCTTTTTGGCATGTACTTTCAGTATTTCCTCGCGACCCTTTAAATCCGGAAGTTCAACCGGTACTCTTCTGTCAAAACGGCCGGGTCTTGTCAGTGCCGGATCCAAGGTTTCCGGGCGGTTGGTGGCCGCCAGAATGATGACGCCTGTATTCCCCTCAAAACCATCCATTTCCGTCAGCAGCTGATTCAGGGTCTGTTCTCTCTCATCATTTCCTCCTATGCATCCGTCACGCTTCTGACCGATGGCATCAATCTCATCAATAAACACGATACAGGGCGCCTTTTCCTTCGCCTGTTTGAAAAGGTCTCGCACCTTAGAAGCGCCCATACCGACAAACATCTCCACGAATTCCGAACCGGACATGGAGAAGAACGGAACGTCTGCTTCACCGGCGACCGCTTTTGCAAGCAGTGTCTTACCGGTTCCGGGAGGGCCCACCAGCAGGATACCTTTGGGCATGGATGCGCCAATATCGGAATATTTTTTCGGATTGTGCAGATAATCCACGATTTCCGTGAGGTTTTCTTTCGCCTCATCCTCCCCGGCAACATCTGCGAATTTGATTCCGTTAGATGATTTAACATATACTTTGGCATTGCTTTTTCCCATGTTGAACATCATCGAATTGGGACCGCCGGCTCTGTTCATCAGCTTTCTGGACATAAGTTCCCCTATGCCCACAAAAACTACAATCGGCAATATTCAGGTCAGCAGAAAGCTGAGTATGGGGGAAGCTTCTTCAATAATTTCGCTGGTAAATTTTGCACCCGATTCATAAAGACGTTCCGTAAGACCGGGATCATTCATAAGACCTGTCTTATATATGGTCTTTCCCTCTTTATCTGTGAAAAGAATCCTGTTGTCCTGAACCTCCACTTCTCCGATCTGTTCCTGCTCCGTCATGGTCATAAAGGTGCCGTAATCCACTTCCCTAATCTGCTTTTCCATGAGCCATGGCAGCATGATCCAGTTGAATGCCAGCAATATCATCATGGCGATACAATAATAGATGGTTTTTTTACTTCGTTCATCAACTAAGTCCTCCTTTTCTCCCCTAAATCACGGGAACCTCGCATAACTTTTCCTATTATCGGGTCTGTTCAATCTCACTATCGGAGAATTTTTCTGATAAGATATATAATCATTTATTTCCATAAGAGTCAAGAGTTCTCAGACAAATATAATAGACAATGATTTTTCATCTTTCCAGCCATTAAATCTCTGCTTTGTCAATACGAGTGCATCCCAGATAAACTTGTCCCTGAGTTCTATCATAAATGTCCTGTAATTCTAATTGGACTTCCCGCTTCCAAATGGAAAAGTCTGCATCATTGTATATCACATTATGAGTTGGTAAATTTTCGCTGTCTATAACATGAAATTTCTTTTTAATATGCTCAGTATTATCAATGAGTTTTAATAAATCTTCTCTCACTGATCCATCTCCTGGCTACTCCAATATTCTTCTCCTTCTTCAGAGATACTGCTAATTCCAAAAAGTATCTGAAGAAAATCCTGTTTTTCATTTAAAATACGGATTATCCTTACCGTATCACCTTCATTCCTATAGAATATATAATTAGGTTTTACTACCAGATAACGATAATCCGTAGGATAATCAATCAACTCTTCTAGGCAAGGACCTTCTTCCGGAAACAGCTCAAGCTGTCTCGCAGTCAATGTAATTTCACTCATAATCCCCTTGACTCTATCTACACCGAATTGCCCTACAATATAAGCTTTAATTCCTTGCAAGTCATTCAATGCTTTCGGTGTATATTTCAGTTTTGGCATATTACAACCCTAAAGCAGCTTCTACTTCATCTGCTGACAACCAGCCATTTTCTCTTGCAGACTGCTCCCCTTCTTCCAATTTTGCCAGAAGCTGAATGGTTGCCTTCAACCGATCCAACTCATTCATATCCACAATCGCATAAGCTCCCCGACCATTCCGAGTCAGATATACCGGCTGGTTCGTTCTTACTTCCTTCAATACTTCTGTATAGTTTCTTAAATCTGATATTGGTTTAATATTCGGCATAGTAATCATCTCCTTTTCATCTCTATTATATACAAAATACGAAAAAATAGCAATGCAAATATACACGTTAATTTACAGCATTGTTTCTCGGTATAATTCTTTGCTCCACCGCTGGTACAACACAAAGGCAAGCGCAACATCTTTTACACTAACTCCGGCTTTCCGTCCCGTTCTTCCTTTCCGATAATATGTAGATTCCTTTTATGTGAGGCTGTAGTCAGTCAAATCCGTTGTAGACCGTAACCGTAAACCAAGGAGCGAATACCTGACACCAGGCGTCATCCACAGTATCTATAAAATATTGCGATGTGCCTTTGATCAGGCAGTAAAATGGGAAATCATTGCCAGAAATCCTTTCCCGAATGCAAATGATTACTGATGTGTATGCACATATTCTGGATGAGGACAGAAAAGTAAATACACAGAAGTTTGAAGCGACCTTTTATGCAAAGAACGGTGGCAATCCTTTAAAAGATGTAACTGTACCGGATAACACAAATCCTAACCTGACAAACCTGATAGCTGCCCTGGAGCAATCACCTGAATTAGTTTCAATGCTTACGCAGGCGCTTAAGGGTAAGGCTATTAGCACAACTTAGACTGCTAATTTCCTATTAGCAGGATATTAGAACAACTCCTAAAATTTAAAAATTGAGTTCGACTCCCCATTAGCAGGGAATTTGACTCTCTTTTGTTTTTCGGTGTGAGGCAGATGCCATTCGGAATTTTTAAAGACAAAAAAAGAAAGCACTGAAAAATCCAGTATTTTCAATGCTTTCAACGTCCCCGAGACGACTTGAACGTCCGACCTATCGCTTAGGAGTTCGCCCCAGTTTGCTAATCGCTTCGTAACCAAACACAAGGAAACCCAAGCATTTGCAGGCTTTTGGCGTGTTTTATTCTTAGTCATTCGAAAGGGTTTTACGGCTAAAATAACCTCTTTTTTCGGCCTCTGACTGGCAAGCAATTAGCAGAGGCGGCTGAAAAAGTTGATTGTTACACTGTAAAATATTATAAAGCTAAGACAAAGAAAAAGCAAGGTGGCTAAGTGAACCAAACCTTGCTTTTCTTCTCCTGTTATAAGGATTTTGCCAGCGTTTTCAGCAGTGCGGCCATCTCAGGATTATTCAGAAGTTTGAGAAGGAGCTGCTGATCCGTTTCCGGTTCTGCTGATTGCGGCGCTGCCGCCTGCTCAATGGAGCGAGCATGAAGTCCATCCAGCTCATCCTCCGTTTTATGCCCGGAATAGAAGGCATCCTCAAAACGCTTGGCATTGAGCCGTCTGTCCTCGTCGATGATGTGAGAGTACACATCCGCCACCATCTTCAGCTGGGCGTGTCCTGAATCGCCTTGTACGGATTTCATATCTCCACCGTTAAGTTTGAGTTTGTAGGTAATGCTGCTGTGCCGCAGGCTATGAAATACTACCTTCGGAAGCCCGTTATCCTCAATCAGCTTATTCAGCGCCCGGTTGATAACCTGCCCTTCAATGGGTGTTCCCATCGGAGAACAGAATACTAAGCCATAATCGGTGTACTCATCTCCAAAAAGTTCTTTCAGCTCATTTTGCTCTGCCTGACGCTTGAGAAGCATTTCAGCAACCGTTTTGGGCAGGAATACTTTTCGGATGCTGGTCTTGGTTTTCGGCTCTTTTAAGACCAGCGCCGTATGTTTGGATACCAGAATGGACGGAAAAACCTTTATCACGCCTTTGCCGTCCAGCATTTCCAACGACTGCTTCTGCACTCGCTGTAACTCCTTGTTGACGAAGATGCTGGCGCAATCGTGAGAAATACTCTCAGCTGAAATATCAATGCAGTCCCAGGTGAGTGCGAGCATTTCTCCCATGCGGAGCGAACAGGAAAATGCCAGATTCAGCGCCAGCGCCAGGTTATCATCGTCACAGAGTTCCAGAGCATGGAACAAGGTATCCGCTGTCCAGATTTCCCTGGGCTTGGTTTCACACTTGGGAAGCGTAGCGTTCAGCACAGGATTTCTGGAGATCATTTCCCACTTCACAGCCTGATTAAAAGCGTTCCGCAGGATTTTATGTATTTCCTTTACCGTCCTCGGAGAAAGGTATTCATTTCGCGGAGTCTGGTAAGGGCGGGGTTTCGCTTTGACAGTCAGCAAGTCCCGGTAGTATTTGTCCATCACGCGCGGCGTTGCTTGCTCCAGCGGCATATCCCCGATGATTGGGTTGATGTAGTTATCAATCAAGGCACGGCGGCTTTCATAAGTGGACAGCGCCCAGGTATTGATGCCGTAGATATTGATGTATTCCTCCAAAAGCTCCCGGATCGTCTTTGCTGTCGGCGCAATAAAGGTTCCGGTACTCTGCTGATACTCAATCTGTGCCTTTCGCTCTTTCGCCTCTGCCTGAGAAGCGAAGGTTTCCCATCTCTGGCGTTTTACGCCGTTCTCATCCACGATGTTATAAACGACGGAAGTAATGGACACATTATTGTCGTAGTCAATGTAGCGGATTTTCCCATCGTCTGAGGTTTCGTAGGCAATATTGCCGTCATCATCTGTATCATAGTCCAGATCGTCGTCCGAATCCGGCATCCCGCCGCTCCCATGGTCTCCTCCGCCAGCAAATCCGGCATAGGTCATGAGGTAATATTCGCCGTCCTCACCCTCCATGTACAAATCGCCTTCTCCATCCAATAGCAGTTCCACGGTGAAACCGTCCAGCGTGATCTGCCCGGCCTGTCCGTCCCACTCATACCCGCCAAATACGCTGTCGGTGCCGTCTGTCACCTCCAGTGTTCCGTCAGTGTAGAAGAAATAGGTTGTGCCGTCGATGCTCCAGCCCATGTCTGCAAGCTCTATGCTGGGAGCGTCCTCTTCTGGTGCATCGCTATTCTGTGCATTTTCAGACTGCGTACCGCCTCCAGAAGCAGATGATGGATTGGAATTTGCGCTCGGTTCCTTATTGCCGCAGGCACTAAGAATCGTCATGGAAAGGGTCAGGCAGAATAAAATTGTAAAGACTCTGAGATATTTCATTTTCATGATTCCTCCTTAATATGCAAAGGCTCAGGGTAGCAAATGCCGCCCTGAGCCTTTTGCGCATTCTTTCTGCTACCATATTAGGCATAGCAGAAAATGCACCTTATTTTGAATTGTTAGGAAAAACTCATATTTCGGATGATTTCGTTTCAGCACACCGTAGTGAACATATACCCCTTCCCGTATACGGAAACGATATCATAATCATTCGCATCATCCGCGTGGATTTTCCTGCGTAGATTCTTGATGTGAAACCGTATGGTACGGATGTCCTCTCCAGAGGGCGTACCCCATACTTTTTCATACAGCTCATGGGGAGGCACCTCCTTATCCTCGCTCTGCACCAGCAGCAGAAGCAACGCAAATTCCTTTGCGGTAAGCTCAGCATCTGCACCGTTCACCGTTGCTTTGAATTTTGGGATATCCAGAACAAGGGAACCTTTCACGATTCTCGTCAGCTGTTCACACTTTTTCTTTGTCTGCAGGTAGCGCTTGATGAGCATATCAGCCACGGCCAGCAGTTCGTCCGGATCATAGGGCTTGGTTAGATAATAATCGCCTCCGTACCCGAGACCTTCGACCTTATCGCAGGTCTCGCCTTTGCCGGTCAGGAAGATCACCGGGTGGTTGCTCGTGCTGCGGAACCTTTCGCAGATATCGTAGCCGCTGCCATCGGGCAGCATGATATCCAGAATCAGAAGATCGGGTGTTGGAGCCTCCATCCGCTCGTATGCCTGACGGCAGTTTTCCGCTGTGTACACGGTATATCCACGGCGTGTCAGCATCCTGGCGTTGATTCGCAGCACATCCGTTTCGTCCTCTACCACAAGAATAATCGGTTTTTCCTCTTTCATAGCTTATTTCTCCTCATCAGGCAGGGTAAAGGTTACCGTAGTGCCTTCCCCCAGTTTACTTTCAATCCAGATCCTGCCGCCATGGGCTTCTATAATCTGGTGGGATACATACAGGCCGATGCCGTGACGCCAGTATTCTTTGTCCGAGGATATGTACCCTTTAAATACCTGCTCCTGCAGCTCCTCCTTCATTCCTTCGCCATTATCGGCAATAACGACGATCTGCTCACCGTCCTGCTTATAGAGGGAAATCCTGATTCTGCCGGCTTTTGTATGTTGTATGGCATTGGACAACAGGTTTGTAACCACTTGTACGATCCTTGCGTAATCTGCGCTGATAGGAAGCAGGTTTTCATCTATATCTAATACAAGCTCGTTGCCGCCGGAAGCATCTTTGCCGAAGTAGGTGCCCGAGACTTCCTTCAGCAGCTTACTAAGCCGCATGGGCGCAAGGTTCAACGCCAGCCGCCCCTGCTCGATGGCAACGGTATCTTTCAAGTCGGTTAGGATTCGGTCGATGCGCACCACCATTTTTTCAATGACCTGCTGATTGCT
>CALWLO010000031.1 GCA_944381545.1 uncultured Acetatifactor sp.
CACCAGCCCATCCGCCAGCATTTTGTCCACCCGCTTTTCAATACGTTGGTAGAGCTTCTCCCGGTCATCATTCAGAACGAAATAACAGCAGCGGTAGGCGGCAGCCTTTGCTGCTTCCTGCTCATTATGCGCCGATATCCTCCGGCCGGTCTGCTGATAAAATTCCAGCGCCCGGATCACCCGCTTGATATTGTGGGCGTGTATCGCCTCCGCCGAAGCGGGATCCACGGCGGCCAGCATCCGGTGCAGCTCCTGCGGACCCTTCTCTGCGGCCAGTGCTTCTAACCGCCGCCGGTACTCTGTATTTTCCTGGTTTTCCGTAAAATCAACATCCTTCAGCACCGCCTGGATATAAAAGCCGGTGCCGCCGGTGAGAATGGGAATATGTCCCCGCCCATAGATGCCCTCCATGGCCTGCTTGCAGAGCCTCTGGAACACTACCACATTGAATTCCTCCGCCGGATCCAGAATATCGATCAGATGATGGGGGACATCCTCCATTTCCTGGGGCCGGATCTTGGCGGAACCGATATCCATGCCCCGGTATACCTGCATGGAATCTGCGGAGAGGATCTCGCCGCCCACCGCCTTTGCCAGCCGTATGGACAATGCCGTCTTTCCCACTGCCGTGGGGCCAGTCAGTACGATCAAAGGTTTCATCGCTTGAATTTTTTCTCCATTTCATATTTGCTCATGGATATGATCGTGGGTCTTCCATGAGGACAGTTATAAGGATTATCCAGTGTCAGCAGTTCATCGATCAGCTTCTGGGCTTCCTGGGTGCTGAGCCGGTTGTTGCCCTTTACCGCCGCCTTGCAGGACATGGAGGCAATCTTCTCCCGCACCACCGTCAGATCTCCCCGGATGCCCCCCTCTATGAGTTCATCCAGCACCGACAGAAACAGCTCCTTCTCCCCGCAGCCGTAGAGATCCACAGGGACGCTGCGGATGGCATACTCGCTGCCGCCGAAGGGCTCTACCTCAAAGCCAAGCTGTGCAAAGACCTCTGCATACTCCCGGTAAACGGTCTCCTCCTGGCCGGAAAGGCTGACGATCACAGGCGGCATCAGGTTCTGCGTTGCCAGCTTTTTCTCATGATACTGCTTCATAAAGCGCTCATACTTCACCTTCTCATGAGCGGCATGCTGATCAATGATAAACAGCTTATCCTCATATTCGATCAGCCAATAGGTATCAAAAACCTGGCCAATCAATTTGAAATATACCCTTTTTTCAGGTGTCAGCACTTTATCCTCAAATAATTCCCCCTGCCTGTAATCCTGCATCTGCTGACGGTCAGCCTCATAGCGCATCTCTTCCATGACCCGGTACTGCCTGCTGCGATTGGGTTCAAAGGGTTCGGGAGCCGCCTGGGGCTTCTCCTTCTTCTCCGTCAGCGTCAAATTAGGAATCCCGTCTTTTTGCGGCTTCTGCAGCAGTTCTTTTCTGGCCTTTGCCGGATCGGAAATGGTATGGATCAGGAGCTGCTTCTCCTCAATCCCCACATCGGGAATCATCTCCCGGCTGCGCAGGCGCTCCCGGATGCCTGCGGATACCGCCTCAAAGATCCCCGGCTCATCTAAAAAGCGCACCTCCATCTTGGATGGATGCACATTTACATCTACCTTGGAAATATTCTTCAGCCGGATATGCAGCACGCAAAGAGGGAATTTATGCTGCATCAGGTACTCCCGATAGCCTTCCTCGATGGCCTTGCTGAGCAGGCTGCTGCGGATATATCTGCCATTTAAAAAATAGATCTCATAATTGCGGTTGGAACGCACTATAGCCGGTGTTCCCAGATACCCATCCAGGATCAGCTCCTGGGTCTCCAGGCTAAAGGGTACCAGGTTCCGGATCATCTCCCTGCCATAAATGCGGTAGATCACCTCCTTAAGCTCCCCGTTGCCCGAGGTATAAAACCGGGTCTGGCTGCCCGCGATAAATTTAAAGGAAATGTCCGGTCTGGACAGAGCCATATGCTCCATCAGATCAATAATATAGCCCGCCTCTGTGGTGGGGCTTTTTAAAAATTTGCGCCGCACCGGGGTATTGAAGAACAGGCTGCGGATCAAAAAGGTAGTGCCGCAGGGCGCCCCGACCTCCTCAAAAGCGATTTCCTTCGCACCCTCCAGCACCATACGGGTGCCGGTCAGCGCATCAGCCGTCTTGGTAATGACCTCCACCATAGACACTGCCGCAATACTGGATAAGGCTTCTCCCCGAAACCCCAGGCTCGTAATACAGGTCAAATCTTCCGCATTGTCAATCTTGCTGGTGGCATGGCGCAGAAAAGCAGTGCGAAGCTGCTCCCTCTCAATTCCCGATCCGTTGTCGGTAATGCGGATAAAACTGATGCCTCCGTCTTTTATCTCCACAGTAACGCAGTCCGCTCCCGCATCAATGGCATTTTCCACCAGTTCTTTTACCACACTGGCGGGACGTTCCACCACCTCTCCGGCGGCAATCTTGTCTATGGTTTCCGGATCCAGCACATGTATCTGACTCATTTTCATCCTCCTCATGCATATTGATTCCTCCGTCAGAACCCTTTAAAACGGTTCTTCAGCTTATTCTGCAGACGGTACAGGGTATTCATAGCATCTAAGGGGGTCATTGCAGTGATATCCAGTTCTGTCAGCTCCTTCAGCACATCCTCATCGGGCACCGTGTCAAAAAGAGACATCTGGGCCAGATCCACCTCATCATACCGGGGCGCTTTCCTGGCTTTTCCCTCTCCCTTGGTATCCACCGCAATGCTCTGCACTTTTTCAATAATATCGTTATCCGAAAGCTGCTTAGCGATCTCCTTGGCCCGGTCGATGACCATATCCGGCACTCCGGCCAGCTTAGCCACCTGAATGCCATAGCTGCGGTCAGCACCGCCCTTAATGATCTTCCTCAGGAATACGATATCGTCACCGCACTCCTTGACGGCAATGCAGTAGTTGTTCACATTGCTGATCTTGCCCTCCAGCTCCGTCAGCTCATGATAATGGGTGGCAAAAAGGGTCTTGGCTCCCAGCAGCTTTTTGTTGCTGATATGCTCTATGACTGCCCAGGCAATGCTCAGCCCGTCAAAGGTGGAGGTGCCCCTGCCGATCTCATCCAGAATCAGCAGGCTATGGGCAGTGGCATTGCGCAGGATATTGGCCACCTCGTTCATCTCCACCATGAAAGTGGACTGGCCGCTGGCCAGATCATCAGACGCTCCCACCCGGGTAAAGATACGGTCAACAATGCCGATATTCGCACTCTTTGCCGGTACAAAGCATCCCATCTGGGCCATCAGTACGATCAGCGCCGTCTGGCGCATATAGGTGGATTTTCCCGCCATGTTGGGCCCAGTGATAATGGAAATGCAATGGCCGGCGTTATCCAGCAGGGTATCGTTGGCAATAAACATCTCATGATCGATCATCTGCTCCACCACAGGATGCCTGCCGTCCCGGATGTCAATGATGCCCTTTTCATTTAAAGCGGGGCGTACATAATGATTGCGCTCCGCCACATAGGACAGGGACGCAAACACATCCAGTCCGGCCACCGCTTTGGCGGTGCGCTGAATCCGCTCGATCTCCCCGGCAATGGTATCCCGGATCCGGCAGAATGCATCATACTCCAGGGTTGCCAGCTTGTCCTCGGCGTTCAGGATGGTATCCTCCAGCTCTTTCAGCCGGGGCGTGGTATACCGTTCTGCATTGGACAGAGTCTGCTTGCGGACATAATCCTCCGGCACCAGATTCTTAAAAGAATTGGTCACTTCAAAATAATAACCGAACACCTTATTATACTTAATCTTCAGGTTCTTGATTCCGGTACGTTCCCTATCCTGCTCCTCCAGCTGAGCCAGCCACATCTTGCCGTCCCGCTTTGCGCTGCGCAGCATATCTATGGTTTCATCATAACCGTCCTTGATAATACCGCCCTCCCGGATCGTAATGGGAGGCTCCTCCTCAATCGCCTGGTCAATCAGCGTATACAGATCCTCCAGGCCGTCCATATCCCCGGCAATATTCACCAGCAGCTCCTTCTGAAAACCCGCCAGCACTTTCTTAATCGACGGCAGCATCTCCAGAGAATTGCGCAGTGCCAGCAGATCCCGGGGATTGGCAGTCTTATAGGTCACCTTGCCCAAGAGACGTTCCAGATCATAGATGGGATTTAAGTATTCCCGCAGTTCATCTCTGGATACCGCATCCCCGTTTAATTCCTCTATGGCATCCAGACGCTTCTCCATCTCTGCTTTTTCTATCAGGGGCTGCTCCAGATAACTGCGCAGCATGCGTGCACCCATGGCAGTCTTCGTCTTATCCAGCACCCATAAAAGGGATCCTCTTTTCTGTTTCTCCCGCAAAGTTTCTGCCAGCTCCAGATTGCGCCTGGTAGAGGAATCCAGCAGCATGAATTTGCTGGCAAGGTAGGAATGGATATGGGAGATATGGCCCAGCTCCGTCTTCTGGGTATCGTACAGATAGTGCAGCAGCGCACCGGCGGCAATCGTGCCTGTGGGAAAATCCTCCAGCCCCAGCCCGATCAGGCTCTTTATCCGGAAATGCCGCAGGATACACTGCTCGCAGGCCAGATCATCAAAATAGTGGGGATCGATGGCACTGACTGCAATATGCAGTCTTCCCCGCAGATCACCGATATCTACGCCGCTGACCAAAAAGGCGTCATTACAGATGATCTCTGAAGGCTCATACTTCATCAGTTCGTCCATAAGCCGCCGCAGGTCTTCCACCTCTGTCATATAGAAATCACCCGTGGTCACATCCGCCGCCGCCATGCCGATACCGCATGAGGTAAAGGTAATGCACATCAGATAATTGTTCCTGCTTTCTTCCAGAGCCTGCATGTTCAGATTGGTGCCGGGAGTGACAATCCTTACCACCTCCCGCTTTACCAGGCCCTTGGCCAGCTTCGGATCCTCCACCTGCTCACAGATCGCCACCTTATAGCCCTTGGCCACCAGCTTGCTCAGATAGGTCTCCACCGCATGATAGGGAACGCCGCACATAGGGGCGCGCTCCTGAAGGCCGCAGCTTTTCCCTGTCAGGGTGATCTCCAGCTCCCGGGATGCCGTAAGCGCATCATCAAAAAACATCTCGTAGAAGTCTCCCAGCCGGTAAAACAGGATACAGTCCGGATACTCTTCTTTGGTCTCCATATATTTCTGCATCATGGGGGTCAGATCTTCTACCTTCACTTCCTCGTTCACAATTACCTCACTTCTGCCGGATAACCGGCCTGCTTCTTTGGTTTCTTTCCTATTTGCAGCTGCCGGTTTCCGGCACCACAAAACGGACACATCCTGGGATGTATCCGTTTCTCATGTTACCACAAATTCTTGCTTTTGTAAATTATTTGTCCCATATAGTAAAAGCCCTGGCACCGATCCAGGGAGACCGTAACAATCCGGCCGATCAGCTCCGGCGGGCCCGGAAAATGCACCAAAGTATTGTTGGACATCCGGCCGGTCAGCAGACTGTCATCCTGCTCATTGACCTCCTCCACCAGCACCTCTGCGATCCGGCCCTGATACCGGGCCACCTGTTCTCTGGCGGTATCCTGCACCACCTTCAGCACCTTATCAAATCCTTCTTTGACCTGTGCCTCCGGCACCTGGTTTTCCATGGCCGCAGCCGGAGTGCCTGTCCGTTTAGAGTAGATGAAGGTAAAGGCATTATCGTATTTTACCCGGCGAATCACATCTATGGTCTCCTCCACATCCTCCATGGTCTCCCCGGGGAAGCCCACGATAATATCCGTGGTAATGGCAATATCCGGAATCTCCCGGCGGATTTTCTCTGCCAGCGCCAGATACTGCTCTTTGGTATAGCGTCGGTTCATCCGCTCCAGGATCCGGGTGGAACCGGACTGCAGGGGCAGATGCAGATGGCGGCAGATCTTTTTCGATTCCTTCATCACCTGGATCAGCTCATCCGACAGATCCTTGGGATGGGAGGTCATAAAGCGGATCCGTTTCAACCCCTCGATCTTTTCGATCTCCCGAAGTAATTGCGCAAAGCTGATAGGCTCCTTCAGATTCTTTCCATAGGAGTTCACATTCTGTCCCAGTAGCATGATCTCCACCACGCCTTCCAGAACCAGCTTTTCAATCTCCCTGAGAATGTCCTTTGGCTCCCGGCTGCGCTCCCTGCCCCGTACATAGGGCACAATACAATAGCTGCAGAAATTGTTGCAGCCGAACATGATATTGATGCCGGATTTGAAAGCGTATTTTCGCTCCACCGGCAGATCCTCCACAATCTGATCGGTATCCTTCCAGATATCAATGATCATCCCCTGCTGTTCAAAGGTTCTGCATAAAAGCTCCGCAAACTTGAAAATATTATGGGTACCGAAGATCAGATCCACAAAACGGTAACTGGCCCGCAGCTTTTCGATCACTGTAGGCTCCTGCATCATACAGCCGCACAGGGCAATCTTCATGGAAGGATTGTGCTTTTTATAGCTTTTCAGTTCTCCCAGCCGCCCGTAAACCCGCTGATTGGCATTATCCCGAACCGTACAGGTATTGAAGATCACAAAGTCCGCATGTTCATCCTCGGTAACCTCATATCCCACATGATGCAGGATCCCCACCAGCTTCTCCGAGTCCCGGGCGTTCATCTGGCACCCGAAGGTAGTAACACAGCAGGTGGGAGTGCGCCCTAACTGCGCAGTAAGCGCCTTTACATACTGCCTGGCCCTTGCCATATAGTAATATTGCTTTTCTGTCTCCTCAGCAGGCACGGAGCCTTGGAGATCCAGCTGTTCTAAGTCCCTTATATTCGTCATTTACCTTTCCTTTACTTCTATTCACGGTTTTATTCTATAATCGTTCTTCCTTTTTCAAATTTACTTGAACGATATCTTTTTAAATTCACAATAAAAGCCCCAATCCACAAGACTGCGCAAAACATATTCATCACAAACCAAAAAACAGAATAGTTATATGTTTTATATGCAACTTCAAGTATAGCTCTAATTGTCCAGATAACAGCACATAAAGCGCAAATTTACTGACTCGTCCGGTCAATTGCATTGACCGGACGAGTCACATTTTATCTCGAACTTAAACAAATTTCTGAACCAGTCCAATCAGCAGCTTCACAACCTGTTCCATGGATTGTACACAGGCATATTCATATTTCCCGTGATAATTTTCGCCGCCTGTGCAGATATTGGGGCAGGGCAGTCCCATAAAGGACAGTCTGGCTCCGTCCGTCCCTCCCCGGATCGGCGTGATAATCGGCTGAATCCCCTGTTCCTCCATGGCATCCACAACCTTGTCAATCAGCTCCATATGCTCCTTCATAATCTCTTTCATATTATAATAGGAATCCTTCATATCCACGGTGACCGTACCTTCACCGTACTTTTGGTTCAGAAAGGCCGCTGTCTCCAGAAAACGTCTCTTTTTATCCTCAAATAGCTCCCTGTCATGATCCCGGATGATATAATCCGCACGCACTGCTTCCACGTTGCCCTGGATGCTGTCTAAATGATAGAAGCCTTCGTAGCCCTCTGTATACATGGGATTGTCAAAGACAGGCAGCAGACTCTGGAATTCCTGGGCAATCAGAATCGCATTCTTCATCTTCCCCTTGGCGCAGCCGGGATGCACATTGCGTCCCTGTACATGGAGCTTAGCCCCGGCAGCATTAAAATTCTCATACTCCAGTTCCCCCAGCGCTCCGCCGTCCACGGTATAGGCAGCCGTAGCCCCGAACAGGGCCACATCAAAAAAGTCTGGCCCGGCGCCGATTTCTTCGTCAGGAGTAAAACCAATCCGCAGCTTGCCATGGGGCTCCCCGGGATGGGTCAGATAATATTCTGCCATCGTCATGATCTCTGCAACTCCGGCCTTGTCATCCGCCCCCAGCAGGGTTGTCCCATCCGTCACGATCAGATCCTGTCCCTTGTATTTGCAGATCTCCGGAAAATCTGCTGTCCGCAGCACCACGCCAAGCTCCTGATTCAGTACAATATCCTTTCCGTCATATTCCTTTATCATACGGGGCTTTACCCCGGCGCCGCTCATGGCAGGGGAGGTATCCATATGGGCAATAAAGCCCACTACAGGCTTATCCTCACAGCCATCGGAAGCAGGAATGGTGGCATATACATAACAATGCTCCCTGTCGTAGGTAATTTCCTGCGCCCCCATAGCCTCCAGCTCCCCCGCCAGCATTTTCGCCAGATCATGCTGCTTTGCGGTACTGGGATGGGAAGTGCTTTCTTCCTCTGAACGGGTATCTATCTGTACATAACGCAAAAAACGGTCTATCACATCTTCCATATGATGCTTCCCCTTTCTCTTATTCTTCTTTTCGCTTCATTAACTGCGAATCTGGCCGTTGCCGGTAATCTGATATTTGTAGCTGGTCAGCTCCCGCAGACCCATGGGGCCTCTGGCATGAAGCTTCTGCGTACTGATA
This sequence comes from uncultured Acetatifactor sp., assembly GCA_944381545.1. Taxonomy (GTDB): domain Bacteria; phylum Bacillota; class Clostridia; order Lachnospirales; family Lachnospiraceae; genus Acetatifactor. The sequence continues at coordinate 8,448 of CALWLO010000031.1, forward strand.
CCGATCTCTGCACCAAAGCCGAATTCAAAGCCGTCCGTAAATCTGGTGGAGGCATTCACATAGACGCAGGCGGCGTCCACCTCATTCAAAAACTGCTGAGCCGTTTGCGGGTTTGCGGTAATGATGCTCTCGGAATGGCGCGTATTATAGCGGTTTATATGGGCTATGGCTTCCTCCACCGAATCCACTACTTTCATGGAGATCCTGTAATCCAGATACTCTTTCCCGTAATCCTCCTGCGTAGCGGGAATCACACCGGATATGGTGGCGCAGACCCTTTCATCCCCCCGGATCTCCACCTTTTTTTCCGCCAGCGCTTCCTGCAATCTGGGCAGCAGCGCTTCCCTCACCGCCTCATGCACTACCAGAGATTCACAGGCATTACATACACCGATCCGCTGTGTCTTGGCATTGACGATGATCGGAATCGCCATATCCAGATCCGCATCCCGGTCCACATAGATATGGCAGTTGCCCGTACCTGTCTCGATCACCGGGATCGTACTGTTTTCCACCACAGTGCGGATCAATCCCGCACCTCCTCTGGGAATCAGCACATCCACATATTCTTTCAGCTTCATAAAAGCCGTGGTAACGGCACGGTCCGTATCCGTGATTAACTGGATGGCTTCCCCGGGGATTCCGGAGTCCGTCAGTGCCTGCTGCAGCACTTCGGTAATGGCAATATTGGAGGCCAGGGCATCGCTGCCCCCCTTTAAGATGACGGCATTGCCCGCTTTGAAGCACAGGGCAAAAGCATCCGCCGTGACATTGGGACGTGATTCATAGATGATGCCGATTACTCCCATAGGCACCCGGCGCTTTTCCATATGCAGGCCATTGGGACGGTCGAAGGATTCCATGCACTCCCCCACGGGATCCGGCAGAGCCGCCACCTGTCTGAGTCCCTCCGCCATGGCAGCAATTCTCTCCGGAGTCAGACGCAGGCGGTCCATTAATCCCGGATGCATCCCATTATCCTGACCTTTCTGCAGATCTTGGGCATTGGCCTCCAGAATCTGCTCCCTATGCGCTTCCAGTACCTGCGCTGCATGCTCCAGCGCTCTGTTTTTCTCCTCCGTCTTCAGCTGCTGCAGCCGGTATTTGACCGCTGCAGCCCGTTTTCCCATTTCTATGATATCCATATTGTCCTCCGTTTCCTTATATCCCATACCCAGGGGAATCCATCTGTTTCCTCTGTAATACCGGATAAAAGCCTTATGCCAATCCTATACCAGAATTACCTGATAGGGCCTGCAGTCCGTCTCCTCTAGCGGCAGTCTGTCTACCCGCTGGCAGCTGTGGCCGATACCGATGGAATAGGTCTGAAATTCCGGGTGGGCCGCCAGATAGCGGTCATAATAGCCGCCCCCATAACCCAGCCGGTTCCCATAGGAATCATAGGCCACACCGGGCATCAGCATCAATACCTGTTTCCTGTTATTCCTACCGCAAACCGCCCCGGCTCGCTGCGTAGGAGCCTCATCATTATCTATGTGCCCTGCCATTGTGATGCCCGGATAGGACGGCGCCGTTACCGGCGGTTCCGGTATCCCATGAAAGCCCGGCTTTAGCTCCTGCGGTTTCCGGAGCCGAAAAAATTCCATCCGGTGCTCCTGAAGCACCCGGGGCACATACACCTGCTTTTCCAGCCGCAGAGCCTCCCGGATCAACTCCCAGGTATCCAGCTCGCTGCTGTAGGATACATAGCAAAGCAGCATGTCTGCCCGGTAAAACCACTGATGTCCCAGCAGCCGCTCCGTAATCAGGCAGGACGCCCTCCGCTGCTCCTCCTGGGAAAGGGCATCCCGGATGGCCAGCATTTCCCGGCGGATCCGTTTCTTCTCAGCAGTCAGGGATGCTTCCCCCCGCCCTTTATTATCTTCCCTTATTTTTTCCATATTTTTCTCCCAGATTCACCAGGGTGCCGTCTTCCTGCTGAATGGTGATATTGTTTAGCTGCCCCCGGAGATTGGCCCTCACATTTGCCGCATATTCCTGACGGAGCGCAGCCTGCTCTGCTTTCTCTTCCTCTGTCAGTCCCTCTGCCTGGGATTTATGATAAAGCGCATTGATTCTGGCGATCTTCTCTTCCAAAGTCTTTTCGTTCATCCTTGTACCAATTCCTCCGAATCTAAGGTTTTTTACTGTCTGTGCAGCTGATTGACAAACTGCGCCAGATCAAAGCCATCATCCGTATGGGCTACAAACAGCGTGCCCTCTTCTTTCCCATCCAGGATCCGGTGCAGTACACCGATGTCCCCGCTGTTGGCAATGACCATATCCACACCGGAGCCGGTAGCAATCCGGGCTGCCTGAAGCTTGGTATTCATACCCCCCGTTCCCACATCGCTGCCTGTGCTGTCCTTGCCCATGGCCAGCAGCTCTTCTGTCAGTCCGTCCACCTGAGGAATAAACTTCGCATCCGGATTTCTGTGGGGATCATCGGTATAGAGCCCGTCTATATCGGACAGCAGAATCAGCAGATCCGCATCCACCAGCGCTGCTACAATGGCGGACAGAGTATCGTTATCCCCGATCTCAATCTCATAGGTAGCCACCGTATCATTTTCATTGACAATGGGGATTACCCCCATCTGCAGCAGCTGAGAAAAGGTATTATGGGCATTAAACCGGTTTAAGTCATCCGCAATGGTATTCTTCGTCATCAGAATCTGGGCGGCCACCTGATTATACTCTGCAAAAATCTTCTGATAGGTCATCATCAGTCTGGCTTGGCCTATGGCTGCACAGGCCTGTTTCACTGCCATCTGCTGTTCTTTGTTCTCCCCGGTGATCTCCCGGATACCCACTGCCTTTCTGCCGCAGGCGATAGCGCCGGAGGTAACCAGGATCACATCCTTTCCTTGATTGCGGATATCGCACAGCTCCCTCACCAGTTTTTCCAGACGGATATAGTCCAGATCCCCTGTCTGTGCATGCTGCAGGGAAGAGGATCCGATCTTTACCACGATACGTTGTTTTTCCTTAATCGCTTCTCTTAATGTTGACACCTTGTACTTTCCTCACATTCTATTTCTATAGCGTAGATTTTATCATTAATCTGTCCGCCCGTCAATGCCGCCGGACAGGGGCTGATATACCGCCGCAATGGCTTCTGCCACCTTCATGCCGTCCATGGCGGCAGAGGTTATTCCGCCGGCATAGCCGGCCCCCTCGCCGCAGGGATAGATGCCCCGTATCTGTGACTGCAGATTTTCTTCATCCCGCAGGATCCGCAGCGGGGAAGAGGTACGGCTCTCAACTCCGGAGAGGATGGCGTCAGGCCGGTTAAAGCCTTTCAGATATCTGCCGAACTGCTCCATTCCTTCCACAAACGCCCGGCTGCATTCTGCCGGAAGCAGACCGCTGAGATCCCTTTCCACCCATTTCCCCTTGATACAGGGCTGCAGCGCCTCTGCTTCCTGATCCTCATTTCCTTCCTTTGCTTCCCAATGCTTCTGGCAGTCTGACAAAATTTGTTCCGCTTCCTGTCCTTTTCGGGCTTCCAGCTGGGCCTGACTGCACCCCTGTTCCACACATGCCTTATATAATCCGTATCGCTGGAGGGGCACTGCACCGTCTCCCAGCTGATAGGCTTTTTCCTCCAGCCGCCGCTGAAAATCCACTCCCGCCAGAGGATGCTTACTGCCATAGTCCTGGGGGGATACCGATACGATAATGGCGCTGTTGGCATTCCTGCCGTTTCTGCCGCTATAGCTCATACCATTTACTGTCAGACGGCCCGGCTCGGAGGAAGCATTGACCACATAGCCGCCGGGACACATACAGAAAGAGTATACGCTCCTTCCGTTGGAGGCTTTAGCCGTAACCTTATAGGGGGCGGCTCCCAGCCTGCCCTGGTCCGCCATACCATACTGTACCTGATTAATCATGCTCTGGGGATGTTCCACACGAAGCCCCACAGCAAAGGGCTTGGCCTCCATGGGCAGCCCTGCGTCATACAGCATCTGAAAGGTATCCCGGGCACTGTGCCCGATGGCCAGCACCAGCTGCTCACAGGGGATCCTGCAACCACCGCTGACCCAAACACCGGTAAGCCTTCCTCTGTCCTCATCTACCTCCAGCCTTTCCAGCCTGGTCTCAAAAAGCACCTTTCCGCCATGAGCCAGAATCGTCCGGCGCATGCTTTTTACCACCTGTGACAGTACATCCGTGCCGATATGGGGCTTTGCATCATACAAGATTCTTTCCGGCGCCCCATGCGCAACAAGGATCCGTAATACCTCCCGGTTTCTGCCATACTTATCCTTCACCAACGTATTCAGCTTCCCATCAGAAAAAGTACCGGCTCCTCCCTCTCCAAACTGCACATTGGATTCCGGCTGCAGCATGCCGCTGTCCCAGAACCTTTGTACATCCGCAGTACGGGAATCCACATCCCGGCCCCTTTCGATCAGAATGGGCCGATAGCCATGCAGCGCAAGGTAATATCCGCAGAAAAGACCGGCGGGTCCCATGCCGGCAATCACCGGCGAATGTCCCAGGGGCTTTCCTCCGGCCTCCGGAAAGTGATAATCCCGGCGGGATACCTGACTGACCTGAGCTTGCCCCAGCCGCCTGCAGATCCCCGGCTCCAGGGCAGGATTGCGCAGACTTACATCCACCGTATAACAGCAGAAGATCTCCGGTTTTTTCCGGGCATCGATGGAACAGCGCAGGATTTCCATCCGGCTGATCTCTTTCCTATCCACTTTCAGGAGCCGGGCCGTTTTCTGCAGGATTTCCCTCTCTCCCTCCTGAGGTCTGACCTTCACCTGATTCACTCGCAGCATCTTTTCCCTTTCCGTGCAATATCCCTTGGATATACACTAATCATTACTTTTTCCTGTCTTTTTTCCCGTTCTTCGCATACCCGCCGCTGCCCCGGCAATAGAACCGCTGGCCCAGGCCCACTGCAGATTATAGCCTCCGCAGCGGCCGTCCACATGCAGCAGCTCTCCGGCCAGATACAATCCTTCGCAGCGCCTGGACTGTAGCTGCAGATCCACTTCCCGCAGACTGACGCCCCCCCTGCATACCTGGGCGCTTTCAAAAGGATGGCTGCCAGTAATGGTAAAAGGAAGCCTTCTGCACAGGGCAAAGACCCGGCGCAGTTTTTCCGGATCCGCTTCGGCCGCCTCCTGCTCCGGAGAAAGCCCTGCCTGGCGAATACAGACATTCATGATCTTTTTATGTAGCATTCCTGTGAAAAACGCTTCCACCGTACTGCCGTCCACCCTCTTAAGTCTCTGCCTGCAAAGCTGCTCATAGGCCAACCCTTCATATTGAGGGAAAAAGTCCAGTTCTGCACGAAGCTTTCGCCCCCGGGCAAGCAGCTGATTCACCTGGCCGCTGAGTTGAAATACAGGGATTCCGGAGATCCCATACTCCGTCAGCTGGATCTCACCGTACTCCTCACAGATACAGGGCTTAGCAGCCTCCTTTTTTTCATTTTATCCACTGTCCGACGGATAGATCCGCACCGCCCCTTCTGCTCTGACGCCCGCTAACGCCCGGCAGTATTTTTCACTGCAGTGCAGCTGTACCAGAGAGGGCACCGGCGCAATTACTGTATGTCCCAAAGCCCTTGCCAGTGCATAGCCGCTGCCGTCGGAGCCCGTCCCCGGAGCCGCCTGTCCGCCGCAGGCCAGAATCACCCGCTCCGTCCATAGCTGACGCCCATCCTGCAGCTGCAATACATAATCTGCGGGACTGTCTTTTCCTGCGTTTTCCCCCTTCTGCCTGATTTCCCGCACCAATGCCCCCGTCAGCACCTCCGTTTTGTCCCTCTCCAGCCCGTGCCGCAGCACGTCCAGCACCACTGCCGCCTGTTCACTGACCGGATAGAGATACCCTCGCTTCTCTTTCAGAAGCAGTCCCAGAGACGCAAAAAAGGCGATGGTTTCCTCTGTTCCGAAACGTTCCAGCACAGAGACTGCCATAGCCATATCGTCACTATAATAATCCGACCGCTTCAGATCCCGGTTTCCCAGATTACACTTCCCATTTCCGGTCATCAGAAGCTTCCTGCCCAATCTGTCATTGCGTTCCAGCAGCACTGTCCTGGCCCCCGCCCTGGCTGCCGTTATGGCAGCCGTCATGCCGGCAGCCCCGCCGCCTACCACAGCCACTTCATATTTATCAGCTGGTATAGTTTTCCAAAAAGTCATACAGACTCTCCTCATCCGATATATGCATCACCTGTATAATCTCCTGCTGCAGACGCTCCGGCAGCTGTGAAAGATGAATATTGGTATATTGATACACCGTCTCCCGGTCTTCCAGATAGACCACAAGCAAATCATTGATCGCTACAATATAAAAACTCTCCGAGGGCTGCACATACCGGTAATTCATCTGTACCACCACCCGGCTGGGAGCAAAAGACAATACCTCCAGATTCACAAAGCCCCGTTCTTTCTCCGACAGAGGAGGCGCTGCCTCATAATTTTCCATGGCCGCCAGGAACTGCTCTCTGTTCATACCGATATACATATCCGGCATGTCCTCGCTGGTCTCCACCTCTGAACCGTTTAACAGATCCCTTTCCCGCAGAATATATTCCGTATCTGCATTGATGGTCTCCGGCACACTGATCACCGGCTCAGCGGCAAGTCCGTTCTCTTCAGCCTGCTTATCTGCCACAGACTGATGCCACGATGTCCCGGACGGCTGGGGCAAAACTGCCGTATTCTCTTCCTGCTGCAGCTGCTCCGGCTCCTTTGGCTGCTGGCGCTGGGCTAGTCTGGCGCCCAGTAACCCGCCTGCTATGCCCATCAGTCCGCACAGCAGCAGGCCCAAACAAAATACACTGATACTCTGTACCGTCATCCTCATCCGCTTCATTCGTTACCTCTTTTTCTCACAATCTGTGAAAAACGGCTCGAAGAGACGTTTTTCTATGTGCAGTCTTCAAAGTTCCCTGCAGGATGATGCCTGCAGAACGCTTTTCTCACACATAGTATCAGCTGAAATTCAGGAAAATATACGTCCAAGCAGCTTTCTGGCCTGTTTTCCGTACAATGCGCCTATTTCATATTCCCGGATATTTTTTGTTGCTATCAGGATAATACCGTATACTACAGCCCCCAGTATCGCTGCCACCACCAGACATGCCACATTGCCCAGATGGGCGCTAAGTAGCCTTGTCACCAGCAGCATCACCAGCCCCATGATCCCTGCGCCGATCAGTGGAACTCCCAGGATCCGGATATATTCCCGGCTGATCCTTCCCCGCCAGATCGTGTAAGCCAAAAGCCCCGCCACAAGGATCCCGGCAGATACCAGTAAGCCATATAAGATTCCCATCACATGGTACTGGCTGCCTTTTACAAACAGATTCTGCAGGATCACATCCAGGATCAGCAACGCTCCCGCTGCTCCCATCAGGATATAACGTTCCTCATAAGCCAGCAGGATCATGGAAAATAAAACGGCCAGCCCGCCCAGCAAAATCATAATACTGCCGGCTCTAAGCATCTGTTCCACTCCCGTATCCCGGCCAGGGAAAAAGCCTGCGGCCATCTGGGGCGCCGTCACCGCCATAGTGACCGTCAGATACAGACCTGCCGCCCAGACAAAATGCAGTCCCGCAGATGCCATATTCCTGCTGTGGCGGGCATCCTCTCTGCGGATCGCCGCATACAGCCTGCCATAGACCGGAAAGCATCTGGCGGCCAGAAGCAGGATTAGGGCACCACACAGCAGCAGACATTTTCCGAAGAAGCTGCCATAGTCGGCGATGGCTCCACTCACATCTGTCAGAAGCGCTGTTTCGCTAACCGGATCCACGGCAGGAGCAAGAGATTGCAGCCGCACCACACTTCGCAGATACAAAAGCGGTCCCAGCAGGATTGGCAGCTGCGCCAGCAGCGATATCACGATGCTCTGCCAGCCGGTGCCATAAAACACCCGCATTGTATCTCCCAGACTCTCCGTCCTGCGCAGCCCCTCCTGACTCCTTTGCAGATCAGCCTTTCGGTCACTGCCCATATAGAGAATAAACAAAAACAAAAGTACCAGCAGTTCTGTAAGCAGGATGCCCAGCGCCACGCCCATAGCTCCATACATGCCGCTGTAGCTGCTGTTTTTTAAAAGACCGGAGACCTTATCCCCATATCCGGCCAGTATCCTGCCGAACAGGGAACCAAATACCAGAAAAAATCCCTGCCTGAGCACTGCGCTGATCAGGGCGGGCATCTGACTGCCAATGCCCTGAAAATACCCCAGCAGTACCACATCCAGGGCCTGAATCACAATGACCGGGGCCAGCAGCTTTAGCGCCGACGCACTATAGGGTACCCGGAACAGTTTCTCTGCCAGTGTATCCGACAATAACAGAAAAATCACTGTCAGCAGAATTCCTGTCACTCCCTGTAACAGTAAAAGCTGGTTCCGCATTCGGGCCACACCCTTATACTGTCCCTTATTTCTGCGGTTTTTCTGTAATTTGCC
>CALWLO010000032.1 GCA_944381545.1 uncultured Acetatifactor sp.
GGGCTGTGGTGCTGGCATAGGGCATATCGTCCGCACCGGTAATATACAGTACCTTTACCTGCAGGCTTCCCCACAGTTCCAGCCCCGACTCCGTGATCTCCTGCCGGTCTGGCTGTACCATCCCCTGGCTGTGTAGCAGCTGCAGAATACCTGCCTCCCTTTTCTGGATGCGGATATGGTCATTCACCTTCATTTTTCCGTTTACCCTAGACAGCAGCCTGCGCAGGGACGCCGGCTTGCTTATGGTGGTCAGTTCCTTTGTCACTCCGTAAATATCCGTAATCAGTTCTGTCTGTTCCTCTTCATAAAGGCGGATGCTGATATCCAGCACCACCTCCAGGCCGATCACCCGCTCTTCTCCATCCAGATCCGGACGGATATCCAGCTCCTGCTGACTCATAACACATTGAATATCGGGAATCATCACATCCCTGCTGCCATGGCAGTCCAGCATGCCGCTGAAAGGTAGCGTGGTCTCAAAGGAACGTACCGGATGCTCCTCCCCCTCCCCCTCATACAACAGGAATAAATGCGCATCTCCCTGCAGGGAGAGCTTCTCCTCCAGGGGCTTACACTCCACATCATTCAAGGTCACGCTGCTCCACAGGATCTGGAACATATTGGGATAGTTTACCGGCAGCGTGATCTCTTCCTTCACCCGGAAAATATCATTTTTGCAGATGGCGATCTGGGCCACCTCCACCGGAGTTCGGCGGTACTGAGCACTGTCCTCTCCGTAAAGTCCGATGGGAGCCTCCTCATCATAAAGCTCCTGCACCTGGGCCTGGAGTGTCAGCACGGCCTGAATGCTGAGTTTACGGGAATTGATGATACCCGTGCTGAGATCCTCCAACATATTCTGCACCTGCACCAGATCGCTGCTTTGAACTCCCTGCATATTCATCTTTTCTTCAAAAGGAATCTTACCGTCCAGCGTCACCAGGCCGCAGCCCTCCTCCTGGGTATGATAGAGGACGGCAAAGCACAGTCTTCCCCTCACCTGCACATAATCTGTACAAGGCTTTACTTCATCGATCATTACGCAGGCCTGGTCAAAACACAGACTGCTCACATCCGGTTTCTGATCCGGAATATTCATATCCTCCTCCAGGGTGATCTGGGACACTGCCTGGGCCCTGATGCGATCCATATGTATATTTTTTTTAATCAGCTCCACAAAAAACTACCTCCCTAGTTTACTTATTAGTATATCTATGAAGGCAGTCCGCAATTTATGTCTGTAATTTGTAACGGTTCCGTGCCATGGGCGGCGCCGAATCGTATTCTGCTCCGGGCTACTCCACTGCCCCGATCAGATCAGTGATATTCTCCACATGATAGGTGCGCATATAGTCCTCAATTCCCTCCACCACCTTAACCGTGGTATAGGGATCCACGAAATTCATAGCTCCTACGCTGACCGCCGTGGCTCCCGCCAGGATGAACTCGATAGCGTCCTCCGCCGTGGCAATGCCGCCCATGCCGATCACCGGAATCTGCACCGCATGGGCAGCCTGGTAAACCATCCGTACAGCCACCGGCTTGATCGCCGGGCCGCTCATGCCGCCGGTCTTGTTGGCCAGGGCAAAGCGGCGGCGGTGAATGTCAATCTTCATACCGGTGATGGTGTTGATCAGGGAGAGAGCGTCCGCACCGGCGGCCTCCGCAGCCCGGGCCATCTCCGTGATATCCGTTACATTGGGGCTGAGCTTCATGATAATGGGCTGTCTGGCCTTTTTCTTAATCTCCTCCGTGATCCGGTACAGGGCGTCCGCTTTCTGCCCGAAAGCAATGGCTCCCTCCTTCACATTGGGACAGGACACATTGATCTCCAGCATGGCCACAGCGGGCTCGTCGCCCAGCTTTTCCACCACCTCCAGATAATCCTCCACGGTTTTTCCGCAGACATTCACAATAATCCGGGTGTCATACTGCTTCAGAAAAGGGATATCCCGCTCCATAAACACCTCAATGCCGGGATTCTGCAGGCCAATGGCATTCAGCATCCCCCCGTAGACCTCCGCCACCCGGGGAGCGGGATTGCCCGGCCAAGGGACATTGGCAACCCCCTTGGTGACTACTGCGCCCAAGCGGTTTAAATCTACAAATTCCCCGTATTCCATACCTGACCCAAAGGTTCCCGATCCGGTCATTACCGGATTTTTCAGCGTTACTCCTGCAATATTTACCTGTGTATTCATCAGATTTCCACCTCCTCGGCATCAAACACCGGCCCGTCCGTACAGATCCGGGCATTATGCACATGGGAATGAGGATCCACCTCTTTCGTCTTCACTACACAGCCCAGGCAGGCGCCTACGCCGCAGGCCATATGCTCCTCCAGGGAGATATAGGCCTTGATCCCACAGTGAGCAGCATACTGCTTAATGGCCCTTAGCATGGGCAGGGGGCCGCAGGCATAGATCACGTCAGCCTCCAGTGCATTCTCTGCAATGGCGTCCATCACATTGCCCTTCGTCCCCCGGCTGCCATCCTCGGTAGCCACATAGACCCTGGCATATTGCTCAAAATCCTCTTTCAGAAAAAGGCTGCTGTCACGATAGCCAAGGATAACGGACTTGTCCCCCTCCAGCTCCTTTGCCAGCTGCAGGATCGGAGGCACCCCGATGCCGCCGCCCATGAGGAAGCAGCGCTTTCCCTTTCCTGCCTCCAGCGGGAATCCATTGCCCAATATCCCCAGGACAGCTGCCTGATCCCCCGGTTTTAAGGCAGAAAATTCTGCCGTGCCCTGTCCGGCAATACGATAGACGATACGCAGCGCCGTTTTCTCTGCATTGATCTCACAGATACTGATGGGCCTGGGGAGCAGGGTTCCGGCATTTTTCGGATATACGCCGATAAACTGACCTGGCCTTGCCTGGGCAGCCAGGGATGTCTTAAGCCACAGATCATAGATGCGGGGAGCGATCTCCTGCTGGGAAATCACCTGCGCCATGGTTTTTTCTTTCATACAATAAGATCCTTTCTGTCCTTTATTCCTGTGGGCCATAGGCCAAAACCCTGGCGCCAGGTTACGCTTTCGCCTGATAGATGATCTGCCCGTCACAGACCGTAGCCCGCACCACGCCGTACAGTTCCCAGCCGGTAAAAGGGCTGTTGGCGGACTTGGAGGCATATTCGGTAAAGCTCTGCTTAGCGGAGGTATCCACCAGGATGATATCCGCCGGGCCCCCCGCTGCCAGATAGCCCGCATCCAGATGGTACATGGACGCCGGATTGGTGCTCATCTTCTCCAGCACACTCTTCATCGTCAGATAACCGCCGTTTACCAATTCCGTAATGGCCAGAGGCAGCGCCGTCTCCAGACCGATGATGCCGCTGGGAGCCTTGGTGATATCCTGTGCTTTTTCCTCCGCCGTATGGGGAGCATGATCCGTGGCAATCAGATCAATGGTGCCGTCCACCAGGCCCCGGATGATGGCCTGCCGGTCTGCTTCCTCCCTCAAGGGGGGATTCATCTTGGCAAGAGTACCATACTCTATCGCCGCTTCCTCCGTCAGAGTAAAATGATGGGGCGTGGCTTCGGCATGGATATTCTGTCCCTTTTTCCTGGCCTGACGCACCAGTTCCACCGCCTCCCGGCTGCTGATATGCTGGATATCCACGCAGGCCCTCGTCTCCAGGGCAAGCTGCAGATCTCGTTCCACCATGGTGATCTCTGCCTCCCTGGGGGAACCGCCGATTCCAAAATGTGCGCTGGCTTTTCCTTTGTTAATCCCGTTATTGGCAATCAGCGCCGGGTCTTCCTCATGGAAGCTGATGGGCATGTCCAACTGCGCCGCCTTCTCCATGGCAGTACGAACCAAAGCCGGATCCATAATGGGGATGCCGTCATCGGTAAAGCCTACCGCACCGGCTGCCGCCAAAGCGTCCATATCCACCAGTTCCCGGCCCTTCATCCCCAGGGTCACATTGGCGCAGGTTTCCACGTGGATCCCTGCCGTCCTTCCCTTATCCAGCACATACTGCAGCGTCTCCTCCGTATCTACCGTAGGATTGGTATTGGCCATCAGCACCACGGTAGTCACACCGCCTCTGGCAGCCGCCCGGGCACCTGTCAGAATATCCTCCTTATGGGTAAAGCCGGGATCCCGGAAATGCACATGCACATCCACCAGTCCCGGCGCCACCAATAACCCCTCGGCATTGATTACCTTACATTTTTTCAGCTCAGCCGCTGTCAGTTCCTGCCGCAGCCTTCTGCCGATCCTTTTGATTCTTTTCCCCTCTGTCAGAATATCAAAATTACCCTCCTGACCTGATTTGGGGTCTATCATATAGCCATTCTCTATCAGTAACATGATTCGCCTCCTGTCACCAGTGTAGCATGTTTTTCGGCAGTTGGAAAGAGGGAAAGTGACGTATGCTCTGGCTGACGTGTGAACTGTTACTTGCAGATCACCGGCAGATCCAGATACTCGGTCTTGATCACAATATAGGGATGGGAGGGCGTCTTATTGCCCTTCTCGGATACATCCGGCCCCAGCAAAGTCGTCTGGACATAGATTGCCTCCTCTGTCAGATAAAGTTCATCCACGGTAATGCTGTAGCCGCCGGTCTCCTGCTGCCCATATCCCACGCATATGTACAGATTTTCATGATCTGAATAAGTCATTTTGAAGGCATCCGCTTTACGCTCCTCAATCATTGCCGCCAGTTCCTCCGGCACCATTTCCTCTCCCAGTATGGTAAAATCCAGATCCCTGAGTTTTACTTCCTCCGTGCTCATCAGACTGCAGCCGCACAGACCGCATAATGTTCCCAGGCAAAGCAGTAATGCCAGGACACGCTTTCCGCCTTTCCGAATAAAATGTCTCATATTTCAATCTTTACGTCCCGGTTGTTTTGATTTATCATATGTACATCGCTTCCAAAATATGATATAATTTATTATAGTTACGCCCGCAAGAAAAAACTCTTATGGCTGAACTGTAACATGACAAGATCTTCCGGAGGACTTATGATTAGACTGATACTCGTACTGCTGTTCGTCATCTTATTTCTGATATTCACCATACCACTTATGCTGATTGAGTGGATCATAGGCAAGTTCAACCGGCCGGTAAAGGATAAAAGCTCCCTGGCCATTGTCAACTGGGCCTTTCGCTGGATTATCCGTATATCCGGCACCAGGGTGATTGTCAAGGGAGAGGAAAATGTCCCCAAAGATACTGCCGTACTATATGTTGGCAATCATCGCAGCTACTTTGATATTATCCTGACCTATGTTCGGGTGCCCCGTCCCACCGGCTATGTGGCAAAGCTGGAAATGAAGAGGATCCCTCTGCTGAATGTCTGGATGCACCATTTACACTGCCTGTTTTTAGACCGCAGCAATATCAAAGAAGGACTGAAAACCATCTTAAAAGGAGTGGAAAAGGCTAAATCCGGCATTTCCATCTGCATCTTCCCGGAGGGTACGCGCAACCGCTCCGATCAAGATTTTCTGCCCTTTCATGAAGGGAGCTTTAAGATTGCGGAGAAAGCTGACGTTCCTGTCATCCCCATCACCATGGCGGGCACCAACCGGATCTTTGAGGATCATGTACCCTTTATCAGAAAACAAACCGTGATCATTGAATACGGCAGACCCATAGAGATCAAGGCGCTGGATAAGGATACCCGCAGGAACCTGGGCACCTATGTGCAGGGAATCATGACGGAGACCTACCACCGCAGCCTGGCGGAGCTGGAACAGCTCACAAAGGGATAACAAAAGCAGACATCATAAAAGAGGCTTCCATTTTGCAGATGGATGCCTCTTATTTTTTTGCTGTCTTACAGCTTGCTGCCTTTTGCGCCCTTGCTGCCGCCCAGCTTCACACCGGCCAGTACATTGGTCTCAAAGGAAAAGGTGAGTTTTTCATTTTCTCTAAAGCGTTTCAAGGCCAGCTGGATCATGCGGTCCAGCAGCTGTGTATATTTCAGGCCCAGAGGCTCCCAGAGGTAGAAGGAAAGGGAACCGGGGATCGTGTTGATTTCATTTAAATATACCTTGTCGGTTTCCTTATCGATCATAAAGTCGATGCGGGCCACACCGCTGCAGCCCAGACACTGAAAGGCCTTCACTGCCATCCGGCGGATCTCCTCCCGGCGCTCCCGGCTGATATTCGCCGGAATCGCACGGCTTAAGCTCACCATGCCCTTGGAGCCGCCTTTGCTCTTGCCGCCTTTCGTGTATTTATCCTCATAAGTCAGAATTTCCTCTGCGTTCAGGGGTTCCTCACATTCAGATGCCTCCGCCTCCAGTTCGTCCCCCAACACTGCACAGTTGATCTCCTTTAGCTGGCTGATGGCAGGCTCCACCAGCACCTTCTGGGCAAAGGTAAAGGCCAGGTTCAGCGCCTCCTCCAGGCTGTTTCTGTCAGAAGCCTTGCTGATACCCACGCTGGAGCCTAAATTAATGGGCTTTACGATCACTGGATAGGAGAACCTTTCTTCAATCCGTCCCTGCAGCTTCTCCACATCCTGATAATCCGCCAGATTATAGCATGCGCAGTCCAGTACCGGGATACCGTTATCCTTAAATACCGTCTTCATCACATACTTATTCATACCCACTGCGGAAGAAAGTACATCGCAGCCCACATAGGGAAGCCCCAGGGTCTGGAGATAACCCTGCAGCGTACCGTCCTCCACATTGGTGCCGTGTACAATGGGAAATGCCACATCAATGCTGCCGATCACATTATTGCCGAACTTTTTCATGGGATAGCGCACCAAATTAACCCTGCCGTCCTCATTTAACAGCAGCACCCTGGTGCTCTCCCGCAGCAGCCCGGGAATATCCTGATACCGCTCTATGTTTCCGATCTGCTCTCCCGCATAGAACTCTCCCCCCTTGGTCATATACAGGGGAATAACCTCATATTTCTCCCGATTGATATACTCGCAGGCCTGCAGAGCCGAGATAATGGATATCTCATGCTCCACACTTTTTCCTCCAAAAATTACCGCCACCTTGATTTTCATGATTTCTTACGCCTCCCATTTTGCTTATAGATAATTATCCGGCAGATCATTCTCCAGAAGCACAATCAGCTTCTGATTCGTGAGGATGCCATACACATATTTCATCGCATCCTGCAGATCCTCCGCCACATAGAAATGCTCCCGGTCAAAATCCGTATCCAGCACACCTCTTTGAATACTCTCCGTCTGTCTGCGGCCCACCAGCACAATATAGTCACAATACCGGACTGCCTCCCTGCCGAATTCGTAATTATAATGATCCTCCCGGTTTCCCAGCTCCACCATACCCGGTGTCACCAGCACCCGCACTCCTTTGAACATGCCCAGGGTCTTCAGCGCCATATGGGCTCCGCTGGGGTTGGAATTGTAGGCATCATCAATGATAATGGTGTTCCCCTTGGCAATGGGCTGCAGCCGGTGAGGTGCTCCCTCCAGCCGGCGTACCGGGATCTTGAGTTTCTCTAAAGGGATTCCCAGCTCATGGGATATCGCAATGGCGCCTGTGATATTGATCACATTGTGCTCTCCCAGCAGCTTCGTGGTAAATTCCTCCCGGCTGCCGTCCGGCGCCTGCAGCGTAAAACGGGTGCCCTTCTCACTGTATTCCAGGTCATATGCCCGGTAAGCATTGCCTTCCTCCAGACCGTAGGTAACTGCGCCCTGATCCACCCGGTACTGCTTTACATATTCATTATCGCCGTTGACAAACCGGGGGGCGCCCACAGGCAGCGCATCAAACAATTCCTTTTTGGTTCCCACGATATTGTCCAGGCTCTTGAAGGTCTCCAGATGCTGATAGCCCAGGGAGGTGATCACCCCGATCTGGGGCTCCACGATATCGCAGATCTCCTTGATATCCCCCACATGCCTGGCCCCCATTTCACACAGGAAGATCTCATGGGTGGCTTTCAGGCTGCCCCGAATGGTCTTGACCACCCCCATAGGCGTATTAAAGCTCTCCGGCGTCATCAGTACATCATACCGGGCGCTGAGCAGGGTATGGAGATAATACTTCACACTGGTCTTGCCATAGCTGCCGGTGATGCCGATAATCTTTAGACCGGGACAGGCCTTCAGCATCCGGCGGGCATCCCGGATATAATACCGGTTAATGCCCTTTTCCAGGGGCTTGTTGATCAGATTGGCAAGCAAAACCATATAGGGACTGCACATGGCTCCCAGCTCCAGCCCTATCAGCAGGGGCCACCAGAGGCCCTCTGTCAGGAAAAATAACAACAGAGCCATCAGCCCATATAATACCGCTGCGGTCACAATCAGCCGCTTCACCCGGGCCGTAATCACCAGCTTCTTTTTCGCAGGCCTGGGCCAATACAGCACGGTCAGTAGAAGCAGATAAAGCAGCTCCAGCCCCAGGATCACTGCTGCAGTCCCCAGCCCCAGCCCTCTGCGCAGGATAACGTATGCCAGTAGGGGGATCACCCCTGTAAACGGCAGCAGCACCGCCGCCGGATGTGTCTTCATATACCGCCAGTAGGAGCGGTACTGATAGGAGCCCTGCTGAAACATATGCAGCGTATAACGCACCCCCAGCACGATGGCAGCCATCCCTGCCGCAAACATTACCACAAAAAAAATCTGAATCATTTTACACTAATCCCCCATATTGATCTCCAGAAATGACCGCATCACCGCCAGGAACTGATATTGGCGATCCAGAAAGCTGAAATGCCCCGCCCCTGTCAGCACGGCTAAGCCCGATCCAGGGATCAGCTGCTCCATCAGCTTACCATCCTCCAGCGGTGTATCCCGATCCTGATCTCCCCACACCAGCAGGGTCTCCGCCTGAATCCGGGGCAAATACTCCCGCACATCCTCATTCACCACCATTACCATGCTCTGACGCATGACGGGAGAAGCCATCCGGTAATCCGCAGACCCTGACTTACTCTGGAGCTTCTCCAGGGCATGGGGAAACAATGCCTTTACCGGCGTCAGGCTTAAGAATTTTTTGCCCCGCTTATACCGCCTGATCCGGCGCTGCTGCTGAGGTGTCTTTTCATGGACGATTCCGGCACTGTCAATCAGAATCAGCTTTCGCACCGGGAGCTTCAGCATACCGCTGCCCACCAGCTTGATCAGGGTGCGTCCTCCATGGGAGTGTCCTGCCAGAATGACCTCCTTATCCTCCGATCCCGCTACATGATCAATGAAAGCTCTGGAAAATGCGCAGTAATCATCCAGGCTCCATGCCTGAGCCGGCTCCTGGCTCTGTCCAAAGCCCGGTGTATCCGGGGCTGCCACCCTGTACTGCACTGCCAGGGTACTGATGATGGCCTGGAACAGCTCCTTGCTGGCGCCCCAGCCATGAAACAGCACCACCAGGGGGCCCTTTCCTTCTTCTATGTACCTGACCTTCAGGCCCTGGTATATCATCTCCATTGCTTACCTCCTCTAGGCATTCGTCCGCATCTCGCTGAGCATCAGCAGATAACTTGCGATCCATGCAGGCTGCCGGCTGATCTCCTGTTCCCGGAAACAATGAGATTTTTCATTCCGTCCCCACAGGAAATAATACTGGCTCTCTATCAGACTGCCATACTCATAATTGGTGATCACATATTCCACCACCGAAAGGATTACCATATCCCACATCATACTGTCTATGGACTCCCTGCTCAGGTCTACCTCCTGGACGGACATCCGGGGAATCCCTGCCGCAACCTCCTCCGCCTGGTTCATCACCACCCGGATCAGGCTGCTGCACAGATCTACATTCACTTTCTGCTTGGTGGAAATATAGGTCACCGCCGCCAAGTAATCGTACTGCCCAAAGGTAGCCTGTTCCTTTTTCCAGAGCAGGCCGCCCTCCGCCGCTTCCACCTCCGCCGCATATTTTCGCTGCCCGGTGGCCCGGTACAGCTCCGCCGCTGCCAGCAGTCTGGCGTCCTTGCCCTGCTGCGTCTCCTGATTCTCTTCAGGGCTCTCTGCCTGCTGCCATAATCCCGCTGCCAGCTGTACGATCTCCGTGGCATAGGGATTATCATATTTCTGATAGGAATAACTGTATTTTGCCAGCGCCCCAATCAGCTCATAGGTCAGTTCATCCGGCTCTGCAGACTGCTGCAGCTGCACCACCCTGCGGACGGTCTCCGTCATGTATTCCAGAATATCCGGAATCTGATTTCCGTCCCCATCCTCATACACCCCCGGATAAAGCTCATAGGACAGCAGCACCAGCATCACCTGCTGCAGCAGCTCCCGGATTTCCTGTGTCCCATACTCCGGCCCGATCTCCCGACTCTGGCTCCTGATCTCTGCCAGCGTCTGGTCAAACTGCTCCTGCAGCAATCCCTCCTTTATCACAAAGGGATAGGATCTGCCGATCACATCACATTCTATGTAATATTCGCCCACATCCGTGAAGTCAGTGAACTCCCCGTAACTATTATATTCTTCTGTCTCTTTATTGTACCGCTTTTCTTCCAGCCAGCCCGTATACACACACTGCCCAGTGGCTGCGTCTATGAGCCGAAAGGTATCCGGCAGGCTGCGCCCGTAAAAATACACCTCTTTGCTTCCTCTGCTGTCATAACCTCCCAGGCTGACCCAGACGCCCGGATACTGCTGGGGCACCTGATAATCCAGCTGGGCTTGGGCAAACAGCTGATAGGAGATCTCCTCTGGGGCGGCCTGAACCGGCTGCAGATCTGCTGCATCTTCGGCGGATCTTCTGCCGCAGCCGCACAGCCCCATAAGCAGACAGGCAGACAGCAGATATGACATGATTTGATTCTTTCTTCTCCGTTCCACTGTCTGCCTCCCTGTGCCCTTTTGTTCCTTTTGCATTACCAGTATAGCAAAATAATCCTTTTCGGTAAAGTCTTTCCTGATAATCTGCACCTTTCCGGCACTGACGGCTTGATTACCGCATTTTTTCCCCACTTTTGTACTTATATACCACTTGACCGCCTATTATCGTATACAGGGTTTGGGTAAACACTTCCATGGGATTTCCGCTGAAAACAGCAATGTCCGCATCTTTTCCAGGTTCCAGACTGCCCATTCTCTCTCCTGCGCCGCAGATCTGGGCGGCATTAATGGTGATTGCTCTAAGCCCCTCTTCCATAGGCAGCCCGGATTTGACCGCCAGCCCTGCACACAGGGGCAGCGATTGAATCTGGGAGACCGGATGGTCGGTGGTAATTGCCACCTTTACCCCCGTCCGGGCCAGAACACCGGCTGTCTTAAAGGCTACATTCTGTACTTCTATCTTATTGCGGCTGGTAAGATCCGGTCCCACGATAGCCGGGAACCCTTCTTTCGCCAGCTCCTGTGCAATCAGATGGCCTTCACTGCAGTGATCCAGCGTCATGTCCAGGCCAAACTCCCGGGCGATCCGGATGGCCGTAAAAATATCGTCCACCCGGTGTACATGAGCCTTCAGTGGAATCTCCCGGCACAGCACGGGGAGCCAGCATTCCTTAGTAAAGTCCTCCTGAAAAGCTTCTCCCCGGGCAATAGCCCGCTCCTTTTGCTGACGGTAGCTGCAAGCCTCAAACAGTTCCCGGCGCAGCATCCCTGCAATGGCCATACGGGTGGATGGGCTTTTTCCCTGACCGGAATAGTTTACCTTAGGATTCTCACCAAAGGCCACCTTCATAGCGGCCGGGGCCTTCACCACGATATCGTCAATCCTTCTGCCTTTGGTCTTTACCAGCGCAAATTGTCCTCCAACCACATTGGAGCTGCCCGGACCGATCATAGCTGCTGTGATTCCGGCCCTCACTGCATCATCAAAGGCTGCATCCATACTGTTGATGGCATCTATTGCCCGCAGCCAGGGGGTAACCGGATTCACAGTCTCATTACAGTCATCCCCTTCCATCCCCTTTTTTTCCTCAGTGATGCCCATATGACAATGAGCCTCAATGATGCCGGGCATGATCCAGCCGCCCTCTGCGTCCAGCACCGGTTCCGATTCCGTCAGGCTTTTTCCTGCGGCCTCGGCCCGGCGTCTCGCCTGCCACTCTCCCATGGCGCCCACCCAGTTGATCTTACCGTTTTCCACTTGAACGGCCCCATGCTTTATGACTCCCTGCTTTCCCATGGTATGGACCCTGCCGTTAATGATTTCCATGTTTCTGTGTCCTTACTGTCTCTGATATACCTACTGATACAGATTCTGGGGATCCAGTGCCGCTCCGTCCTGTTCCAGCAGGAAATACAGATTGCTTCCCTCCAGACTGTAATAAATGGTGGGCGTTGCCACAGTTCCGATAATCTGTCCGGGCTCCACATAATCTCCTTCCGCCACATTCAGCCCCTGCAGCTGCCCATAGACAGCCTGATAACCGTTGCCCAGATCCAAGGTAACTGCCTGGCCAATCTCTTCATTATTGAAAATTGCCGTTACCTGCGCCTCTGCACAGGCTACTACCTGGGTGCCCTCCGCCACGCTGTAAACGGTTGCCGGATTGTATTTATACTGGTCCAGTGTGGTAAAATAAACGGTACGATCCATGCTGTAGGGGATCAGTACCTCACCTGTTACCGGCCTGATCAGTCCCTGATCGGAAGAAAAGCCCAGAGTTCTGCCGGATGGCTGCTCTTCTTCCTGGGGCGGCTGCTGCGTAGCCGAATTATCCTCCTGCGCACTGTTTTCCTGTTGGTTTTCCTCTGCCTTTTTCTCTTCCAGCATTGCCAGCTGCTCATCACCGGTGACATCCGCCTCTGACAGGGTGCCGCCGGTCAGACCGGGAATCTCAATCAGAGAGGAACCAGCCTCCTCCATGGGCAGATAATCCAGATCATCCTCCGGCACTTCCGGCAATACCGCTCCATTCTGGGGGCCCACCACAGACGTCTGCGAATCCGCCTGATGATTCTGTCCCGTCTGGGAATCATTGCCCTCCCGGTTCTGGCTTTCTGCCTGACTTTCCATCTCGGTAAAGTCAATGCTGTATCCGTTATCCTGATTGTTTACACTGTTCTCCTTCATATATACTCCTGTCATGGTCAGGGCTGCCATGACAAAAGCTGAGGATGCAATCATAATGACCCGTTCTTTTCTGATATTCTGTTTTCTGTTATTTTTCCTCATAAACACCTCCCGTCCGCTAATACGGACTTTCTCTATCTTGATGATCCGTTTGATCATTGCATTTACATGCTCTACGCATATTCTTGCCCCGATGTGAACAAATTATACGATAGAGTGGGAGACAAAAAAGTAACTGTTTTCAACCAAAATAATCTGGCTGGAAACAGTTACAAAAAATCAGGATTCCTGGTGCTGTGTCGCCTTTGCATTCTTAATGGTAGCAATCATCTGCCGGGTAATGCGTATATTGGCTCCGCCGGGATTGATGGCAAATCCATCACACTGGCTGTCCGCTCTCTCTACCATACTGGCAAATTCCGCAAAGCCAAATACCAAAAACTGCTGACCCTTTTCCGGGTTCTTTATCCATTTTTTCAATTCCGGCATATCGGTAAATGCCATAAAATACCGCACACCATCCCGGGTGCTCAGCATCGGAACCTGAATCCGGCTGTCTGGCAGCATCCGGACGATACCGTTTTCATCCATCTCCGGTCCGGGAGTTACGGTAGCCGGAGTAAGCAGATGGGCCTTCAAAAGCTCCTGCAGGAAAAAGTCCCGGTGCTTCGTGGAATTATCCGCCTTCAGCAGTTCCATTGCTCCCACCAGCATGGGATTGGTAATTACTCTGGGATGTTTCATATATTCCTCTTTCATGCATATCTGAAGTTTGGAGTTTAGAACTCCGGATTTACCTATGACATGATGCGCCTTAGGCTATACGCGATTATAATTGATCAGACAGCCCTTTAAAATGATCTGTCTCTCCTCATCTGTCAATTCTCCCAGCCGCAGTTCAAACTCCTGCAGCCCTTCAGCTCTGACCACATAAGCCTTGATCATATCCGCCTTATTCTCCACAGCAGACTTGATGCCGGGGAAAAACAGATAATCCAGGTTCTTGAAAGGCAGCTCTCCTTTTTCGATCAGGAACGGCAGCATGCCCCAGTTGATCAGATTAGAGCGATAACGCTTGGTCGCATATTCATTGGCAATATTGGCCCAGCCGCCCAGCACCTTCTGGCAGCTTGCAGCCTGCTCTCTGGCAGAACCGTCGCCGGGTTTTACGGCGAAAATGGTGGAACCAAATCCGGTATTGGTATGATTTACCTCCGGAAACTGCTGTTTGATCACACCCATAACAGGCTTTACTTCCGGATGAGCCTGACAGGGATGCTCTCCGGCCATACGGGCTTTTTCCGCTTTCTGAATGTCCTTGGCCAGCCCTACATAGGCCGGATCCTTACGGGAAAGGGCAAATTCTGCCAGTCCCAAAGGATTGGAGCGATAGCTGGAGGTCTCCCCGGAAGGGATCAGCTCGTCCGTGGTGGTTACCGGATCGTGAATCTCGCTGACTACCCGCAGCACCAGGTTCTCCGGCAATGCACCCATCTGGGGCCAATCCTTGATATTGGGTCCGAAAACGATCTCCGCATCCGGATCTGGGACGCCATGGGAGTCAAATACCCTGTTGGCATATATATTACTGTCAAAATGATACCGGTATTTGCCGATAGTGCCGTCAAACTCTGTAGCCGGCGTCAGCACGCCCTTGTTGGCAGCGGTAGCCGCAATAGAACGGGCATCCATCAGCGCCACCGAGGAGATCTGTCCGTTCTGCAGCTTGGAACCCTCTCTGTTGGGGAAGTTCCGGGTAGAATGGCGGATACTGAAAGCATTGTTGGCCGGCGTGTCGCCCGCACCGAAGCAGGGGCCGCAGAAAGCCGTCTTCATCACCGCACCGGTCTCCAGGATCGCAGCAGCGCAGCCGTTTTTGATCAATTCCATATAAATAGGCATGGAAGCGGGATATACGCTTAACGTAAAGCCGTCGCTTCCGATATAGCTTCCCTTCAGGATATCCGCTGCCGCACAGATATTCTCAAAGCCGCCTCCGGCACAGCCTGCAATGATTCCCTGATCCACCAGGAATTTACCGTTCTTTACCTTGTCCCTCAGATGGAATTCTACCACTCCGTCCAGGCTTACCTGAGCCCGCTTCTCCGTCTCCTCCAGAATATCCATCAGATTTGCATTCAGTTCCTCGATGGTATAGGTATTGCTGGGATGGAAGGGCATGGCGATCATGGGGCGTACCTGGGACAGATCCACAGTGATCATGCCGTCATAATAGGTAATCTCACCGGGGGCCAGCTCCGCATACTCTCCGCTTCTGCCATGTATTTCATAAAACTCCTTTATCCTGTCATCCGTCTGCCAGATGGAGGACAAACAGGTGGTCTCGGTGGTCATTACGTCCACGCCAATCCGGAAGTCTGCACTTAGGGATGCCACGCCGGGGCCGACAAACTCCATCACCTTGTTCTTCACATAACCCTTGGCAAAAACAGCGCCGATAATTGCCAGAGCCACATCCTGGGGGCCAACACCCTTTACCGGCTCACCGGTCAGATACACGCCCACTACTCCAGGCATGCTGATATCATAGGTCTGGTTTAATAGCTGCTTTACCAGCTCCGGTCCTCCTTCTCCTATGGCCATAGTTCCCAGTGCGCCATAGCGGGTATGGGAATCGGAACCCAGAATCATACTGCCTGCGCTGGCCAGCATCTCCCTGGCATATTGATGAATCACGGCCTGATGGGGAGGTACATAGACACCGCCGTATTTTTTGGCACAGGACAAACCAAACATGTGATCATCCTCGTTGATCGTGCCTCCCACTGCACAAAGGGAATTGTGACAGTTCGTCAGTACATAGGGCATGGGGAACTTTTGAAGCCCCGATGCTCTTGCTGTCTGAATAATGCTGACAAAGGTAATATCATGGCTGGTCAGCTTGTCAAATCGGATTTTCAAATTCTCCATGCTGCCGGAGGTATTATGACTCTCCAGAATACCATAGGCAATGGTATTTCCGGCAGCCTCCTCTTTGGTAATATCCTTTCCTGTCTTCGCCTTAATGACTGCCGGGGCTTCTGCGTTATCGGGCACGATTTCGCTGCCCCGCAGCAGATAAGCCCCTCCTTCTAATAATGTAACCATATATTGGCTCCCACCTTTCTCTCAATCTGCATATCCAAACTTATAGCAGCGTCACTTTATCCAGATGCCAGATCTCATCCACATACTGCTGAATCGTTCTGTCAGAGGTAAACTTGCCGGAGCAGGCCACATTCAAAATGGCACTCTTTGCCCAGCCTGCTTTATCTCTGTAGGCAGTCTCCACTCTCTTCTGGGCCTGGGCATAGGGCTTAAAGTCCTTCAAAATGAAATAGGTGTCTGCCCTGGAGGTGCTCTGTGTGTTCAGCAGAGAGTTGTACAGATGGCGGAACAGCTCTTTATCGCCGGAATAAGTGCCGTCGATCAGCTGCGTCAATACCTTGCGGATATCCGGATCGCTGTTGAAGATCTCCATGGGATCATAGCCGCCATAGTTTTCATAATGGATGACCTCATCTGAGGACAGGCCGAAGATAAAGGCATTCTCTGCGCCTACCTCTTCCACGATCTCCACATTGGCGCCATCCATGGTTCCCAGGGTCAGTGCGCCGTTTAACATGAACTTCATATTACCTGTACCGGAAGCCTCCTTGCTGGCCGTAGAAATCTGCTCAGACACATCTGCCGCCGCAAAAATAATCTCTGCATTGGATACATTGTAGTTCTCAATAAACACAACCTTAAGCTTGCCGTTAATGGACGGATCCTGATTGATTACCTCCGCCACGGAGTTGATCAGCT
>CALWLO010000033.1 GCA_944381545.1 uncultured Acetatifactor sp.
CTTCAGTGGAAAAGAATCGTAACCAATATATTCCGGCTGGAAAGTTGGGATTTTCAATATTTATTCTTTGGCGCTGCGATGGCATAAGTGGACTTGACAAAATAGAGAAGGATGGATATAATCTATCTGCTGGGGGAAATAGCGGCTCCGGCACAGAAATAAGCGGATATGGCGGAATTGGCAGACGCGCCAGATTTAGGTTCTGGTGTCCCCGACGTGCAGGTTCAAGTCCTGTTATCCGCATGGAAAAAGCATTGGGAATTCCCAATGCTTTTTGCGTGTCAGAACCAGAGTTGGTTTTGATCATAATATCATAGTGCAAGATTTAACAAAAAGGGAGAATTGAGGTGTCAGTATGAAAAAGTCAACGATGAGAGATATGACTGAGGGCAGTCCGGCCAGACATATTCTGACCTTTGCCCTGCCGTTGCTGATCGGTAATCTGTTTCAGCAGCTTTATAATATGGTAGACTCCGTGGTGGTGGGTAACTTTGTGGGTAAAAATGCCCTGGCGGCAGTGGGAACCTGCGGTTCCATGAATTTTCTGTTTTTCTCTTTAAGCTCCGGGCTGGCTATCGGCATCGGCATCATTGCGGCACAGTATTATGGGGCAAAGGACGAACAGCAGGTGCGCAATACGATTGCCAATTCCTTCTATGTTTTGGTGGCGGCGGCTCTGGTGGTTACTGTTCTGGGTATCCTGCTGAGTCCGGCCCTGCTGCGTTTGCTGCAGACCCCGAAGCATATTCTGGGGGATGCTGTGGTCTACTTGCGAACTTCCTGTGTCGGTATCATCGCCATAGCGCTGTATAATGGTGTGGCCGCTATTCTTCGTGCATTGGGCGATTCCCGGACACCGCTGTATTTTCTGATCCTCTCGAGTATTGTCAATGTCGTTCTGGATCTGACCTTTGTGATCGTTTTCGGAATGGAAGTATTCGGAGTGGCTCTGGCTACTATTATTTCTCAGGCCGTGTCTGCCATTGCCTGTATGCTGTATGCATATTATAAGGTGCCCTATTTCCGGCTGACTAAGACAGAGCTTAGACCCCATAGAGCGATCATTCTGAAATCTTTTCAGCTGGGTGTGCCCATGGCTCTGCAGAATTCCATGATTGCGATATCCTGCATGGTACTGCAGGGCGTAGTCAACGGCTTCGGTGATACGGTTATGGCGGCTTTTACGATCACCAGCCGGGTAGAACAGATCATTCAGCAGCCTTTCAGCTCTTTAGGCACTGCGCTGACTACCTATGCGGGACAGAATATCGGTGCAGGAAAACCGGAGCGGGTAAAGAAGGGCTTCCGGCAGGCAACGCTGATGACGCTGGTGATCTGTCTGCTGCTTGTTCCGTTATTTTATCTGTTCGGCCCCTATATTGTCAGAATCTTTGTAAAGGAGCAGGAAGTTATCGAAATTGGTTATCGGGCGCTGCGGCTTACCAGTCTGTGTTATTTCGGGCTGGGCATGATCTATGTGCCCCGGGCGCTGTTAAACGGCTGTGGTGATACAGCCTTTTCCATGATTAACGGTATTACGGAGGTGGCTTGCCGTATCGGGTATTCCCAGCTGTTTTTGCATATCCCGGTACTGGGTTACTGGAGTATCTGGATCACCACGGGACTGACATGGATTACCACGGCACTGATATGTCTGGGCAGATATTTTTCCGGTAAATGGAAGCAGAAAGGAATTGTGCACAATCCGTCCAAGGATAGGTGAAGTCGTAGAACGCAGAATAAATTTCCGGATAAATGGTAATATATAGTATAAAAAATGTTTGACAGGAGAGATAAAATCGAGTAAGATTAATTTTATCAGAAGAAAACGTTTTCCTCAATAAAATATCCGGGAAAACAGCAACGTGAGTAAAAGGATATAGCGAGAAAGGAGTTTCTGACAAAATGACTTTGGAAGAGAGATTGAATGGATGGACAGAAAGGCTTTACCGGAAGAATATCGGCAGCTGCAGCGGGCAGGAGCTGTATTACAGTATTTTGAACGTAACGAAGGAGCTGATGGCCGAGAAGCCGGTTATCAGTGGGAAGAAGAAGGTATATTACATTTCAGCAGAGTTTCTGATCGGCAAGCTGCTGAGCAATAACCTGATCAATCTGCAGATCTACGAGGAGATGGAGCGAATTTTGGCTCAAAACGGTAAGAATCTGGCAGAGATCGAGGAGATTGAGCCGGAGCCTTCACTGGGCAACGGAGGCCTGGGGAGATTGGCTGCCTGCTTTCTGGACTCTATCGCTACGCTGGGACTGCCCGGAGACGGTATTGGCTTGAACTACCATTTTGGCCTGTTCAAGCAGGTGTTTGCCGATCATCTGCAGACGGCCGAGAAGAATGCGTGGATGGAACAGCAGTCTTGGCTGACCAGAACGGACACCAGCTATACCGTTATGTTTGGGAAAAAGAAAGTAAAGAGCCGTCTGTACGATATTGATGTGGTGGGTTATGAGAACGGGATCAACAAGCTGCATCTTTTTGATATTGAGAGTGTGGATGAATCCCTTGTCAAGGACGGCATAGATTTTGATAAGACGAAGATCGACAAGAACCTGACACTGTTTTTATATCCCGATGATTCCGATGAGGCAGGCAATCTGCTGCGAATCTATCAGCAGTATTTCATGGTAAGCAACGGTGCGCAGCTGATTATTGAGGAATTGGAAAAAAAGGGTTATGACCTGCATCATATGAATGAGCATGCGGTAATTCAGATTAATGATACCCATCCTACCATGGTGATTCCGGAGCTGATCCGGATCCTGACTGAGGAGAAGGGCTTTACCATGGACGAGGCAGTGGGGGTGGTCAGCAAGACCTGTGCCTATACCAATCATACCATCCTTGCGGAAGCGCTGGAAAAGTGGCCGTTGGAATATCTGGAGAAGGTGGTGCCCCAGTTAGTCCCCATTATTAAGGAACTGGATGTACGGGTGCGCAAGCTCTATCCCGATGAGAAGGTACAGATCATCGACAAGGATAAGAAAGTGCATATGGCGCATATTGATATTCATTACGGATTTTCCGTAAACGGCGTAGCAGCCATTCATACGGAGATTCTCAAGGAGACGGAGCTGAATCATTTTTACAAGCTGTATCCGGCGAAATTCAATAACAAGACCAACGGCATTACTTTCCGGCGCTGGCTGCTGTCCTGCAACAGGGAATTGGCGGCGCTGCTGGAGGAGAAGATCGGCAGCGGATTTAAAAAGGATGCGGCAGAGCTGGAAAAACTGCTGGATTTCCAGGACGATGAGGCTACGCTGGATGGCATTGCCTCCATCAAAAGAGGAAAGAAGGAAGCTCTGGCAGCCTACATCCGGGAGAAGGAGGGTGTGGAGATCAATCCCGATTCCATCTATGACATCCAGATCAAGAGACTGCATGAGTATAAGCGTCAGCAGATGAACGCCCTTTATATTATCCATAAATATCTGGAAATTAAGAAGGGCAAGGTGCCGAAGCGTCCCATCACCTTTATTTTCGGTGCAAAGGCAGCTCCTGCATATGTGATTGCCCAGGATATTATCCATTTGATCCTGGTGCTGCAGGAGATTATCAACCATGATCCCCAAGTGTCTCCGTATATGAAGGTGGTGATGGTGGAGAACTACAATGTCAGCTATGCGGAGAAGCTGATCCCGGCCTGTGATATCTCCGAGCAGATCTCCCTGGCCAGCAAGGAGGCCAGCGGTACCGGCAACATGAAGTTTATGTTAAACGGTGCGGTGACGCTGGGCACCAGTGACGGTGCCAATGTGGAGATCCACCAGCTGGTAGGGGATGACAATATCTATATCTTCGGAGAAGACTCCGAAGCCGTCATTGCCCATTATGCCAATCAGGATTATGTGCCGAAAAAGTATTACAGAAATAGCAAGGTCATCCGGGAAGCGGTGGATTTCATCGTGGGCGAGCAGGCCATGGCTGTGGGGCATAAGGAGAATCTGGAGCGCTTGTACGGCGAGCTTTTAAATAAGGATTGGTTTATGACGCTGCTGGATCTGAGAGACTATATCCGGGTAAAAGATAAGGCCTTTCAGGACTATGAGGATCAGGCCAAGTGGAAGCGCATGAGCCTGGTGAATATCGCTAAGGCGGGCTTCTTCTCCTCTGACAGAACCATTGCAGAGTATAACAGAGATATCTGGAAGCTGCAGCAGTGAGCGCAGCAATGGGGATTTGCATTATGAAAGTATCAAAGAGTAAGAAAAATAGAAAAAACAGGCGGCAGAGCGGGATCCTGATGCCCATATCCAGTATCCCGTCAAAATATGGAATAGGCGGTTTTTCGCAGGAAGCATATGCATTTGTTGATTTTCTGGAGGCGGCGGGGCAGAGGCTGTGGCAGATTCTGCCCCTGGGCCCCACTGGTTATGGGGATTCCCCGTACCAGTCATTCTCCACCTTTGCGGGCAATCCCTATTATATTGATCTGGAGTCATTGATCCGGGCGGGGTATCTGACGGAAGCAGAGTGCGAGAGCACGGATTATGGCAGAGATCCCTCCCGTGTGGATTATGAGAAGATCTGGCGGACCAGGTTTACGCTGCTGCGGAAAGCCTATGAGAGAGCCGTGAAAGCAGGATTTCTGAAAGAGGAAGCCTATCGGAGTTTTATTCAGGAGAATGAAGACTGGCTGCCGGATTATGCACTGTATATGGCGGTCAAGGAATATTTTCGGAATGTGTGCTGGGTGGAATGGGACGAGGATATCCGTCTGCGTAAACCGGGGGCTCTGCAGAAATATCGGGAAAAGCTTGCAGAGGAGATCGGCTTTTATCAGTTTCAGCAGTATTTCTTTGCTATGCAGTGGAAGTCGCTGAAGGCCTATGCCAACGAAAAGGGCATCCGCATCGTGGGAGATATTCCAATCTATGTGGCATTTGACAGTGCGGATACATGGGCGAATCCGGAATTGTTTCAGCTGGATGAGCAGAATCTGCCCCTGGGTGTGGCAGGCTGCCCTCCGGATGCGTTCTGCGCAACGGGACAGCTGTGGGGCAATCCGCTGTATAGGTGGGAGTACCACAGGGAAACCGGATATGCCTGGTGGATCCGTCGGATCGCTTATTGTTATCAGCTGTATGATGTGGTGCGGATCGACCATTTCCGGGGCTTTGAATCCTACTGGTACGTGCCCTATGGCGATGAGACGGCACAGTTTGGCCATTGGGTCAAGGGGCCCGGCTATGATTTGTTCAGGGCGCTGAAGGAAGCGCTGGGGGATATGGATGTGATCGCCGAGGATCTGGGCTTTATGACCAGGGAGGTGGCGGCTCTGGTGAAGAAAACCGGCTATCCCGGCATGAAGATCCTGCAGTTTGCATTTGGAGGCGGTGCAGACAATGCCTATTTGCCCCATAACTATTCGGCCAACTGTATCGTATATACCGGTACTCATGACAATGAGACCTCTTTGGGCTGGTATCGGGGTCTGGATGCGGGAACCAGAAGGCATATAAAGCAGTATTTGGGGATCAGGAGTGTCAGAGGGACGGACATTCCCTGGTATTTGATCAGAATGGCTATGTCCAGTGTAGCAGATACCGCAGTGATTCCTATGCAGGATTATCTGGGACTGGATAACAGTGCCAGGATGAACACACCTTCCACGCTGGGCGGCAACTGGGAATGGCGGATGCTGCCCGGGCAGGCAACCGGAGAGCTGGCAGCAAAGATCAGAGAGCTTTCCGTGATCTATGGAAGAACAGAAGCAGAATCAATCATGTAACAGAAATGCGCTGCATCCTTTGACAGGTGCGGCGCATTTGTGTCATAAGCTGAAAATGATATGGCGCAGCGGTTACGTATGCAGAGCCATGTAGGAATTGTGATATTCCTGTCGATAGGTTACATCCTCATCAAACCAGTCCGGGGGCAGGAAAGCTTCGGCGGCCTCTTTGCTGCCGAATTCCACCTCGGCCAGTACCAGAGGAGCCAGATCCCCTTCAAATACATCCAGCTCAATGGTCAGACTGTAGTCCTCGGGAGGTTGGGGGAAGCCTGGCTTGAACCCGGGGGAAAACAAAGGAATCCGATAGCGGGTTTTAGACAGGATCCGCCCGTCAGCCTTATCGCGGAGATGATAATAGGCCTCTTTGCTGAGCCATAAATTGTGTTCCTCTCTGGCCATCATGCCGCTGCCCTTATAGGTAATATAGTAGTCCTCGTTCTCTTTGCGCACCCGCAATACCGGGCTGATGGACAGATAAGCCTGTTCAATATGAACGCTGGGATAGCTTTCCAGATCAGGGGGCAGGGTTTTTAAGGTAAATTTGCGTTCGATTTCCATAAGTATATCTCATTTCTTCCTGTTTTCTTGCAGGCGAAGAGCCAGGCAGATGCGCCGCCGCACACCTGACGAATACGGAGGGGCGCATACCCCGCTGCCTGCGGCGGGGCTACTGATTATGCTGATGAGTCTGGCTCTGTAATGATAGTATACTCTATTTGCAGAAGAAAAAAAAGAGTGACATGCGAAAAAAATGATGATATACTGCAAAAAAAGGTTACGCACACAGGAAATCTGTAAGCCGTAAGCCCAAAAGTGATGGAGGTATGAGCAGATGAGTAAAATAGCGGTATTTTTTGCAGAGGGATATGAAGAGATCGAGGCACTGACAGTGGTGGATATTTGCCGCCGTGCGGGTATGGAGGTACAGATGGTATCGGTAAACGGGGAACAGACGGTAGTGGGTTCCCATGGGATGGGGGTATTGATGGATACAGCCTTTGATGGGCTGGATTTTGGACAGTTGGATATGCTTGTGCTTCCCGGAGGTATGCCGGGAACCAGGAATCTGGAGGCTCATAAGGGACTGATGGAGCAGGTGGATGCTTTCTGCCGGGAGGGAAAATATGTGGCGGCAATCTGCGCAGCTCCCAGCATATTGGGCCACAGGGGAATCCTGCAGGGCAGGAAAGCGGGCTGTTATCCCGGATGGGAGGAGCATCTGACCGGTGCGCAGGTATCCCTGGATCCTGTTTCTGTGGATGGACATGTGATTACCGCCAGAGGCATGGGCTGTGCCATCCCCTTTGCGCTGGCCATTGTATCTGAGCTGCTGGGACAGGAGCAGGCAGACCGGATTGCTGAGGGTATTGTATATCAGGCATAGCGGAAAGAGAGGACGAAGAGCATGGAGGAGAAAACAGAAAACAGAATACTAGAGGACAGAATCGAAAGAACGGACGAGACATACAGTAAAAAAATCACCCAGGGGCTGCTGCAGTTTATCCAGGACAGTCCCAGTATGTTCCATGTGATTGATAATATCAAAAAGCGCCTTAATGAAGCCGGTTTTGAGGAGCGCCGGGAGCAGGAGCCATGGGAGATCAGGCCCGGCGGAGCCTATTATGTAACCCGCAATGATTCTTCCCTGATAGCCTTTCGGCTGCCCGCCGGCTGCAGCACCTGGGAGGAGCTTCCTTTTCAGGGGTATCATATTGTGGCGGCCCACAGCGATTCTCCTTCTTTTAAAATAAAGGCCCTTCCGGAGGTCATTTCGGAGAAGCAGTATGTAAGGCTGAATGTGGAAATGTACGGCGGCATGATCCTGTCCACCTGGCTGGACAGGCCCCTTTCCGTGGCGGGCAGGGTGGCCGTGCGGCAGGAGGACGGAAGCGTGTCCATGCGGCTGGTCAATCTGGATAAGGATTTGCTGGTGATTCCCAACCTGGCGATTCATATGAACCGGGAGATAAACAAGGGATATGAGTACAATCCCCAAGTGGATATGCTGCCGCTGATGGGGCTATGGGATAATGACCTTATCCTGGGCAATAAACGGACGAATGGCCATCCAAACCGTGATGCGGAGCAATCACGGTATAATGAACTTGAGAAAGGGGCTCCGGCACAGAGCCATATGCCGGAGCATGGGGCGGGTATGCTGGCCCGGGAGATTGCAAAGGCGCTGGACATCCGGCCGGAGGATATCCTGGATGGCGATTTATATCTATATGTGCGGGAAAGGGGACGGGTACTGGGAGCGAATGGGGAATTCATTTTAAGCCCCAAGCTGGATGACCTGCAGTGCGTATATGCGGGGCTGGAGAGCTTTACGGTAAGTGTGCCTGCGCAGTATGCGAATGTGTTTGCGGTGTTTGACAATGAGGAGGTGGGGAGCGCCACCCGCCAGGGGGCGGATTCCACTTTCCTGGAGGATGTACTGGTGCGGATCCAGGACAGCCTGGGGTACGGTCCTTCCGTTTACCGCCGGCTGGTGGCGGAGAGCTTTATGATCTCTGCGGACAATGCCCATGCGGTGCATCCTGCTCATCCCGAGAAGGCGGATCCTACCAACCGTCCTCTGCTGGGCGGCGGTATCGTTATCAAGTATCACGGAGGACAGAAATATACTTCCGATGCCTTGTCTGCTGCAAGGATGAAGGAGTGGTGCCGGCAGGCCAAGGCACCCTGCCAGACCTTTGCCAATCGTTCGGATGCCCCGGGAGGTTCTACGCTGGGTAATATTTCTGCGGCCCATGTATCTTTGCCCTGCGTGGATATCGGCCTGCCCCAGTTGGCCATGCATTCAGCGGTGGAGACCGGCAGCAGCCGGGATACGGCATTTGCTGTGGCGGCGTTTGAACAGTTCTGGCAGGAGTAAGCAAGGTATGTTTTCTGTCCCAACCGCATATGCTGTCCGGAGAGGATAGCCTTCTGCCCGGAGAAATCGGAAGATGCCGGCCGGACGGGAAGCATAGGGATGCCCTTGGGGCGGGACGTTCGCAGTACGCAACAGGCATGGAAAGGAAATCATGAATCAGAAACTGGAAAATCTGCTGAATCTGGCGCTGGAGACTCCGGAGGCGGTTCGCCTTATTACCGACAATCTGAATGTGGGCTTTGACAGCGAAAGCCGCAGTTGGGAACTGATTGTAAAATATCACGGCAGTCTGGAGGGACTGAAGAGTCTGGGAGTATCTGTGGAGCCGCTGATTAACAGCTATGCGATCCTGACAGTACCGGAGCAGCTGGTGGACACAGTAAGCCGTATGGAAGAAATTGAATATGTGGAAAAGCCCAAACGGTATTATTATCAGGATATCGGTCCCGCAGCGGAGTCATGTCTGACACAGGTGACGCAGCGGGATCCTTTTTTGTCAGGGGAAGGGGTATTGGTAGCGGTGCTGGATTCCGGCATAGATTTTACCCGGCCGGAATTTCAGGATGGCGCAGGGCGTACCCGGATCCGGTATCTGTGGGATCAGACCCTGCAGCCCGCAGAAGATGACCCTCTGCGCCGTCCTCCTGAGGGCTTTGCTCAGGGAGTGGAATTTTCGGCCGCTCAGATAGACCGTGCGCTGGGAGCCGGCAGTATACAGGAGCGGTATACCCTGCTGCCCAGCCGGGATGTGAGCGGACACGGTACGGCGGTGGCGGGGATTGCCGCAGGCTGTCTGCCCCCATATAACCGGGGTAACCCAGGGGAGACGGGCGGTATTTATCAGGAGCCGTCTTCCGGGCCGGCCGGCAGCCTGTATCGGGGAGCGGCTCCGGCTGCTTCCCTGCTGGTGGTGAAGCTGGGGCTGCCCCAGGAGGAGGGATTCCCCCGCACAACGGAGATCATGCGGGGGGTGACTTATGCCCTGCAAAAGGCGGCAGAGCTGGAGATGCCCCTGGTCATTAACTTAAGCTTCGGCAACACTTATGGCTCCCATGACGGAGGCTCTCTCCTGGAGCGGTTTCTGGACAATGCGTCAGAGATCGGCCGCACGGTGATCTGTGTGGGCAGCGGCAATGAAGGGAATTCCGCAGGGCATGTGGCGGGCAGCCTGCTGGAGGAAGATAACGGCGGGGTGCCGGGGGGAGCGGGAACAGGAACCGCCCGTCCTGCAGAGATTCAGCTGGCAGTTGCAGACTATGAGCGTTCTATCAGTGTCCAGCTCTGGAAAAATTACAGTGATGTCTATCGGATTTTTCTGCGCTCCCCCGGCGGAGAGGAGGCGCCTCTGCCCCAATCGCCGCAGGGAGGCAAGTTTACGCTGCAGCTGGAGGGGACTCAGGTGCTGGTATATCTGGGTGAACCCCTCCCCTATGCGGTGGCCCAGGAGATCTATCTGGATCTGATTCCGCTTAGGGGCGGCGGGCCGCAGACTGCTGCAGGGGGAGCGCTGCCGGGCGGGAATGTCAGACAGTATGTGACCAGCGGGATCTGGACCATCCGCATTGAGCCGGTGCGGACGGTCACCGGGCAGTATTACCTGTATCTGCCCAGCTATGCTGCCCGCAGCAGCCGCAGCGGTTTTCTGCGTCCCACGCCCCAGGTGACCCTGACCATTCCTTCCACGGCGGCCAAGGTGATTACCGTGGGAGCCTACGACAGCACCTATGACAGCTATGCGGATTTTTCCGGCAGGGGCTATGCGGATGCCGGACGTACCATAGGGGTGGTTACTGCCGGACTGGTAAAGCCGGATCTGGCGGCGCCGGGAGTGGGGATCCTGGCCCCGGATCTTTATGGGGGATACAGTCCCTTTACCGGCACCTCCTTTGCCACACCCATTGTATCCGGCAGCGCAGCCCTTCTGATGGAGTGGGGGCTTGTCAGGGGCAATGATCCTTTTCTGTATGGGGAGAAGGTGAAAGCCTACCTGCGGGCAGGAGCCAGACCCCTGCGGGGTGAGCGGGAGGTGCCCAACGACAGGGTGGGATTTGGTGCGTTGTGTGTGGCGGATAGTATACCAAGGGGGTAGTCTGCCCTTTTTTATGATAACCAAGGGGGAATTCTGTTCTTTTATAAGATACAATATGTTTTCTTCTACTTTTTAGTAAAGGGTAAGAAGTTCAATGTGATTTCTTGCCCATTGCTTTTTTTACATAATATTTTAGAATGTAAATGGTTAGTGAGCCTATAAAGATAAGAGGTTTTGCTGTTTTGTCCAAAAGAGTAGAAAGGAAGTTTATTTATGAAATATGAAGAATTAACATTAGAGGATTTAAAAAGAATGCAGGAGGTTGATGTACGAACGGTAAATATTGAAGAATTAACAGATTTGAGAGATATACAAATTGATACAAAATTACCAGTAGAGGAGAAATTGCGATTATTCGCAGAGCAGACAAATAATTTGTATATTCATAGAATTGGTGATTATGTAGTGAAAGTAAGGTTTCAGGAGGAAGGTCCAAGTATTGATGATAAGATGGAAGAGTATTTGAGACATCTTGCGGAGATACATATATAAAATAAAAACGGAAAAACTGTAAAAAAATATTGAATATATTTCGAGGTGTTGGTATAATATAAAATAAAAACGTATTATTTGTAAATAAAAGCGGAGGTCGTTATGAAACTTTTAAAAATAACAGTAAATGGTCTGCCACATTTTAAGGATGTTTTGGATATTGATTTTGTAGCACAGCAAAGAGTTGATGATGATGACAAAGAGCGGCTGTGCAATGTGTTTTCCAATATATATGTAAATAAAGCGATTTCATTTATTGGTATTAATGCATCTGGAAAAACAACAATATTGAAAGCTATCTCATTTGTTATGAAAATGTTGAATAATGAGTCAATAAACAATATTCAAGCAAAAACAATTATGGATGACCTTGATGATAAACAGCAAGTTATTATCACATCCTTTTTCTTTGATGGGACATATATAAATAAGTTAGAGTCTTTCATTGAAAAAGAAGTAAATGTCTTAGATGGTAGTGAAAAGCTGATTATACGAGATGAAAAATTATGGTCAAAAGAAATTGGTAAAATAAAAACAAAGAAGAATATGTTTGATTTTGCTGACTCTGATTTAAAGGAAAAAAGGGATAGTGATGAGCAATATTTAATGGATGATGTTAGTATTATTGTTGCAGAGAATAAGAAAAAAAATATGAGTATTTTTATCTGCGATATGTTGGAGTGGACAGATCATAATATTTTAAATGTTCTGGGGAGATTTCCTAAAGAACTTTTAACTTTTCTGGATCCTAGTATAGAATATCTTGAATGTAGTTTGAAGGAAAAGAAAGTTGATATTCGATTGAAGTTTTACGGAAAAGAAGAAATAGTTATTAATAGTCCAAGAATTTTGGAAAATTATCTTTCATCAGGAACGATAAAAGGTTTAGGGGTCTTTATGAGCGCAACATTCGCTTTTATTGAAGGAGGATATCTTATTATTGATGAAATCGAGAATCATTTTAATAGAGAAATTGTAGCTACATTAATTCGGTTTTTCATGGATAAAAAAGTGAATAAAAATGGAGCAACAATTCTATTTTCAACGCATTATTCAGAATTATTAGACGAATTCGATAGAAATGATAGCATTTATGTTGTTAGAAACAAAGAGGGAATTGGAGTAGAAAATTTGTCTAATATCTTGAAAAGAAATGATATTAAAAAAAGTGAAGTATATGATAGTGATTATCTTGGAGGCACTGTGCCGGCATATGAAGCATACATGGCTCTGAAAAAAGTACTAATTAGTGTAAAGTAAGGGGGCTGTAGTATGGGAAGATATGTTGCCTGTATTTGTGAAGGTGGTGCAGAAAGAGCAATATTAGATTTGCTACTTGATAATCACAAATTGATCTTCGAACGCAAAGAGTTGATAGAGGAAGAAGTCTTAAGGTGCAGAAGTGGTAAGGAATTTGAGGAAAGATACTTAAGAAAAGGATTTACAGATAAAATTACCATTTATCGTATTTTGGATTCGCGTAGTGAGAGATTCAATTTGAGTAAAGCATACATGCAAAAAGTAGATGTGAAAAATGTCATAACGGCTCCGGAAATCGAGAAACTAATTATTTGCAATGAGAAAAAGTATAAAGATTACGAAAGAGAAGCAAGAAAAAATCCAAGATTAAAGCCTAGCATTTATTGTAAGTCAATATTAAAGTTTAATAATGTAAAAAGTTATGATTTTGTAACAGAATATTTTTCGGATATGCAGGTTTTATTGAATGCATTACATGAATATCGGAGAGTTTCAAAGGTCAGAGCTGATGAGATGACGATATGGGATTTGTTACGATAAAATACAGTATTGTATAGCTAAATAAAAAGAGGTGATCAGCAAATGAAACAATTTTTGTATCTTGATACAGATATTATTAATTCAATTATTGCTCAAACAGAGAAAGGTCTTGTACAAAGTTTGTCTGATGAGGAAGTTTCTACTGAAACGGAAACAGACAGTTTAAATGCGTCTATAAAAGGTACAGGAACGATTGGTGGCTCGATAGTAAAATTGGCTAAAGCAGAAGCAAATCTTTCTGGAAGCTTAGAGAGTATTGAAGGGGGAAGTTTATCATCGACTTCACGACAGATTATTAGTAAAACACTACATGATGCGGCTTTTGATATTGCATATGCATACATTAGTCCATCTGAAATTGAGTTACAAAGTCAAAGTAATGATGAGACAGGTAATTATGTTGAATTAACAAGAGTATTTGATTTTGTTGATTTGGATTATCTTGAGAAACTTTTTGAAAAAGACGGTATAATTGAATTTATTAAGAAAACTTCAGCAGAACAAATTGAAGCAGAAGCAGAAAAAGTTAAAGAAGGACACAATAGAGAACAATTACGTAAAGCAGGCATAAATTTTAAGCAGGAAATAAAAAAGGCGATTGATGCAAATAATAAACAATATGATGATATT
The DNA here is from genome assembly GCA_944381545.1 of uncultured Acetatifactor sp. Classification (GTDB taxonomy): domain Bacteria; phylum Bacillota; class Clostridia; order Lachnospirales; family Lachnospiraceae; genus Acetatifactor. The sequence continues at coordinate 13,640 of CALWLO010000033.1, forward strand.
GCGGTAATCATAAAAGCTATGCGAGGTTTAATACCATACAATCGAATGTTGATTTCTAGTGATGGATATCTGGTGCCGTTAAACACAAAGTATTTCCGAGTGGATCCTTTAGACTTAGGATTTAAGTATGGTGGAGAAATTACATGTGTTGGAATGATTACAAACATAATAGGAGAAGACACAAATCCTAATGATGAAAATAACATTTTTGCTACAGTGCAGTTTACAGCAAATGAAGTGTTGAGAAAATTACTACCGACGAGCGAAAATAATTTATGTGTTATACACCCGATTGCTATTTATTATGGTAGATAGTTTGAATTATAACAATCTTTAATGTTGAAAAGTCAAGGAGCGGTTCCTTGGCTTTTTTACTTAACATTAACTTCCCATCAATTTTTACTGAACTTAGCAGACATTTACCATTACCCCAACGAAGATATGCGGGTTAGCGAGAATTTCTTTAAAAAAAAGTTAAAAAAGTTCTTAGCAATAACTTGACATTAAAGGGATACGGGGCATTGTGCGTGGCGGACAGTGTACCGGTGTAATTCCGCAATTTAGTCAACACTTTGTTTGACAAATCCGACAGTATTACGCAAATAGCCGGATAGCAAAATAGAATTAACAGAAATTTCGGTAAAAAGAAATAGAAAAATAATATTCGACAAAAATTGATAAAATCAGGAAAAAGATAATTGACAGGAGGGATAAAGAGTGATATAAGAAAAATTATTACAAAAATGAAGGGAAGATGAGTTGCGATGTTAAAAAAGTTCGATGGTATGAACCTGAAGCAAAAACTGGGTTTCGGTTATGGAGTGGTGATTGGACTGATGGTTATTTCCGGAATCCTCAGTATCCTTGGTTTGGGGGTTCTATATGGAAATATAAACAGCTATGTCAACAGTGTGCAAAGAGCCGATACCGCAGTAAAAATATGCAGGCTTGACATCAATATTGCAGCGAGAAGCATACGGGAGATGGCGCTGAACGAGGATGAAAGCGCTTATGCCAATTATCAGGCAGAGGTAGAAAACCGTCTGACGGAAGCGGGCAGCGAGTTAGAGATATTAAAGGAAACCGGAATGATAAAGGATGAACTCTATAACCGATATGTGATGTGCATAACGGACTGGGGAACGGTTGCCTATGGGATTATTGAAACCATAGAGGCCGGAGACCGTGAGGAAGCTGAAGAGATGCTGCTGGAGGTGTGTACGCCTGCTCTTGAGGAGCTGGAAGAGATATCCGCAGAAATAGATGTAATTACCAATCAGCTGAAATCCCAGGCCATCCGATCCAGTTGGCAGGCGTTCCTGATCTGCATTGCGTTCATTTTGGCATTTGTTGCTGTCGCAGTGGTATTGGCGGTTAAAATCGGGAAAAAGATTATTCTTTCCATTGCAACGCCTTTAACAGAGATTGAAACAGTTGCCAAGGAGCTTTCCGCAGGTAATCTACACAGCAATCTGGAATATCATTCCAAAGACGAGATCGGAGGTATGGCTCACAGCCTGAGAAAGTCCATCAGAATCCTGGGGTCTTATGTGGATGATATCTCAAGAGCGATGAATGAATTTTCAAACGGCAATTTTGACGTACGGCCCGAGGTGGAATGGGCGGGTGACTTCACAGGCATCCGGGATGCTTTTGCGAAATTTGAGATAAGCATGGCGGATACAATAAAGGGAATTCAGGGTGTTGCAGATCAGGTAAAAAGCGGCGCCGAACAGGTTTCCGAGAGCGCTACGGATCTGGCACAGGGAGCAACGGATCAGGCGGCCATAACAGAGGAACTGACAGCGACCATAGAGAATATCTCGGCGCAGGTTTCCCGGAATGCTGAGAGTGCAAAGAAGATCAGCAAGAGCGTGGAGAATGTGGGAGAGGAGATCCTTCATGGCAATGAGAAGATGCAGGAGATGGTTCAGTCCATGGGCGAGATCAGCAGGGCGTCTCAGGAAATCGGCAAGATCATCGCTACCATCAATGATATTGCGGCCCAGACCAATCTGCTTGCTCTGAATGCTTCTATAGAAGCGGCCAGAGCAGGGGAAGCAGGCAGAGGATTTGCAGTAGTGGCAGATCAGGTTTCCCTGCTGGCTGCCCAGAGTTCCGCAGCTGCCAAGGAATCTGCCGTACTGATTGAATCCTCTGTAAGGGCTGTTGAAAACGGTATGGTGATTGCAGGGGAGACGGCAGAGCAGCTTGCTCATGTGGTGGAAGGCTCAAAGGAAATTACTCAAGATGTCAACAAAGTGGCGGAAGCATTGGAGGCACAGGAAGAGGCATTTGAGCAGATCAACTCCGGGGTGGATCATATTAATGATGTGGTGCAGACAAATGCAGCGACTTCACAGGAATGTGCTGCGGCAAGCCAGGAGATGAGCAGCCAGGCCGGATCCCTGGAGGGACTTATTCGCAGATTTAAAGTTGGAAAGTTTGAAGCTTAAAAGCCGGAGAACCGGAATGGGATGTCTCCGGGGAGAGAGGTATGGATGCAAAATAGCAGAAGATAAGTGCTGATACAGCTCTGAAGAATAAAAACTTTTCGCAATAAAAAGATCAGAAATTCTCCGCTTTTCTCCTGTCTGGTGTAAAA
>CALWLO010000034.1 GCA_944381545.1 uncultured Acetatifactor sp.
CCCATTCCGATCCGCAAGGGAGAAGAGACGGCCAGCTTTAAGGCCGCAGTGGATCAGGCCATCAAAGAACTGAAGGAGTCCGGAGAGCTGGGAGAGATTTCCGTGAAGTATTTTGGAGTTGACATTACGAAAGAGTAGCCACAGAGACAGGGCGGGCAGTATAGCCGAAAGAGTAAAGGGCAGGAAAACAGAATGGAAGTAAAGACAGCAAGAAAAGCTATATTTGCAGGAATAACCGGGATCATTGCGGGATTTTTGTATGCGGCAGGCCGGTCTCTGGATCAGCAGGATACTCTCAATCTGCTGGATAAGGGATTTTATCTGCGGTGGCTGATGCTCAGTGTTGTGGCAGCGGCGGCGATCTGCGGCATCTGGCAGCTTGCTGCCAGACTGTCTGCCGGCAGAATATGGGAGAGGACAAGGCAGAAGGGAGCAGAGCTTCCTCTGCCCTTTTTGCAGCTGCTGTACGCAGGCATCCTGCTGATCTGCTGGCTTCCGGCTTTTCTGTCCATTGTGCCGGGGGTATTTTCCTATGATGCTTATGCAGAATGGGAACAGGTCAGAACCGGAATGATTACTTCCCATCACCCGGTGATCCATGTGCTGCTGGTGGGCGGTCTGCTGGAAGGGTTTTACCGGCTGACAGGAAGCTATAATGTGGGAATCGGGATTTATACCCTACTGCAGATGCTCTTTGTTTCCAATATCCTGGCGCTGACGATTTGCTATCTGAAAAAAAGAGGGGTGGGTCTATGGGGCAGGCTTCTGACCCTGCTTTTCTATGGTCTCTCACCGGTGCTTCAGATGTTTGCCATATGTACAACCAAGGATGTGATTTTTTCCGCCTTCGAACTGCTGCTAATGCTGCTGACGCTTCTTTTTGTGGAAGATAGAGATCATTTTTTCGCAGATAGGAAAATACAGGGCGGGTGTATTGCTGCTGCCTTTGGCACGATGATCTTTCGTAATAACGGATTGTATATTGTTCTGTTGCTGCTGACTCTCCTGTTTTTCCTCTGCAGAAGATATTGGAAACGGTATATTCTGCTGGTACTGGGAATTCTGGCGTTATACGGGATCTATGCAGGCCCGGCCTGCAGCGCCCTTCGTGTGACGCCGGGCGGGATCGAGGAGATGCTGTCCGTACCGATTCAGCAGCTGGCGAGGGTATATCATTATGATTATGCTTCCCTGGCCCAAGAGGATCTGGAGCTGCTGTATCAGGCGCTGCCCCGGGAGAGCCTGGAGGCCTATAAGCCGACGGTGGCGGATCCGGTAAAAAGCGGCTTTAACCGGGAGGGCTTTGAAGCAAACAAAAAGGAGCTGCTGGGCTTGTGGATTCGGTGGGGGCTGGAGCATCCGCTGACCTATATCAACTCTTTCCTGATCGGTACGGTGGATTTCTGGTATCCGGGAGCAGTGATGGATGGCTATAAGGATCCTTATGGAAGAAGCAGCTATTTTGATTACCGGGTGGCGCAGCCGGGAGAGGAGATCGTGCTGCTGCCCGGGCTGCATGACTTCTACGAAAAGCTGTCCTGGGATAAGGAAGCGCAGCAGAAGCCCCTCGCCTTTTTGGTGCTGAGTCCCGGCTGGTATTTCCTGGTATTTCTGGTGGTGTTTATGTATTTGTGGTGTTATAAAAAGAGAGGACTTTTGGTTCCTCTCCTGATCCCGCTGCTGAATATGGCGACAGTGCTTTTAGGGCCCATGGCGCTGGTCAGATATGTGCTGATCCTGTTTTATGCCTTTCCGCTGCTGTTGGCCCTGTTTTTCAAGTCGGATGCATTTGGTAGATGATCAGATAATCATTGACGGCAAGGGGAGCCTCCGGGCAGTTCTCCTGAATATAAGCCGACACCCAGGGATCGGTATACAGCAGCCCTGCATCGCAGACCACATATTCCGGTTCTTTCTCCGGGTGCTGCTGAAAATAGAGCAAAATCTTATCGTCAAAGGTGGGAGAGCAGATAGTGGAGGGCGTGCAGAATTCCATATCCTTCATCAGATAGATGTCCGTGTCGGCGCCCATATAGAACACCTTTGCCCCGTCAGGGAGAGACCCGGTGATCAGTTGGTAATTGTCCCGGTAACGGATCACAGAGGGCGTATCGGCGATAAGCCCCGCAGCGGGACCGTGACGCATGAGGCTGAGCTCCTCTAATACGGTATAATGCGTGCCCCCTGTGGTGCGCAGCATATAGCATCTGCCGAACAGCAGCACACATACCCACAGCACCAGCAGAGCCTGCGGCATCCCCGGGAGTCTGACGGTGCTTTTTTTGCCGTACTCAGGGGCGCCTGCTTCCGCCGGGCGCTGCTGATATGCCTGCAGCTCGGGCAGGGAAAGGATTCCCACCACACAGGGGGTCAGAAAGGGCATGGATACCAGCAGGGGATGATTGCTGAAAAGCAGGATCCCCAGAAAGGCGGCCAGGGGCGTCAGTACAAAGAAGCCAAGGGTGGGTGAAGGACTTACCTTATGCCGTAGCATGGCATAGAAAAGCAGCACCGGTAAAAAGAAATATTCCGCCATGGGATAGTTGGGGTACTGTCCTGCAAACAGCCAGATACAGACCTGCCCCAGAAGGGTGCAGGATAGCAGCAGGCTGCACCAAGCCGCAGCCGAAAAAGGCTTTTTGCTTTTCAAACGACAGATCAGCAGAAGTCCGGTAGTCACCAAGGCATACAGAAGAAAATACAGGGATAGCTGTCCCAGGGACCGGGCATGCTGGAGCAGACGCTGGGTAAGGGGAGCGGAATGAGAGCCGTCGCTGGAAACGATGGCGATCAGGCTACCCAGTTCGGATAAGGGAATATAGGAAAGCAAAGCGGCCAGGAATGCGGCGGCGCCCAATAAGCAGGGCAGGAGCAGTCCCGGCAGCTCTGCTGCCGCAGAATGCCCCCTGCGGCCCCGGTAACGGAGCATGCATACAAAAGCAGCCAGAAAAGCCAGGATCGTGGAGGGATAGGACAGAACCTCCAGAGCCATAAAAACCCCGGCGGCGTACAGGTATCCCAGAGAGGGTCTCTCCCGGCGGGAAAGGGCAGGATCATAATACCGCAGCAGGCACAGGACAGCCCACAGCAGAAAATCCGTCTGCAGATTGGAAAATTCCGGCAGGAACATGAGCTTGGGCAGGGTAAAGAAGGCAATGCAGGCAAGCAGGAAAGCGTAGTCCGATGTGAAGCGCCGGCGCAGGGTGCGATATAGAAAAAGGGCGGTCAGCCCATGAAGCAGCAGGCCCCAGAGCCGCAGATACAGAAAGATGCCCGTTGTGGTATGAAACAGGGCAAGATAGGGCAGCATCAGCAGGGCGCACAGAAACCCGGAGGTCTGATGGGGCTCCCACATATCGGTTAGCAAAAGATCCCCCTTCAGCATACGGTAAGCCATGGAGACGGCATACTGTTCATCAATGTCGTAGCCGGCAAATAAAAGTTTCAGCGCAGTCATCGTGCAGAGGACGATCAGAAAAATCCTAAAGATGCGTTTGCGGAGGGTTCTGTTCATGTACATGCAATCCTTTCCTTTTTCTACAGCAGAGCGGCGGCACGTTCGGCGATTGCGGTCATTTTTTGTTTTTTTGCATGCCCGGCAACCGATTCCAGGGTTTTCTGCCGCTGGGGGGAAACGGCCTTGCTGGCGCTGCAGGTCAGAAAGGCGTCCAACAGTCCCTCGGCATCCTCCACCTCGGAGATGCCGGGAACGGGCCCTTCTTCCAGCAGTGCCTGCAGCAGTCTGCAGGCGCAGATGTAGTCCCTATCGTTCATTGTACCCTCCAGGCGCTTTCTCATACCGCTTTTCCGATAGCATTCCAGAGCGGAGTAAGCAGGCAGTACTGTGTTATCCCAGCCTTCTGCAAAAAGCCAGTGGGCGATCTCTTCGGTCTCCGGCTGCAGCTGGACTACCGCATGAATCCTTCCCCAGCCCCGTACGTTTCTGGCAATACGGAGCACCTCTTGGGCGGAAAGCGTCCAATTCTCGGCAATCGACAGTACATAGAGGGTAAACTCATCGGACAACGCCAGGATCCGCAGGGCGTTTTTCAGCTGCTCGTCCCGGTCGGTTTCAAAAAGCGGCAGCAGTGCAAGGCCGAATTTTACCTCTTCCCGGTGAGTGCCTTTCAGAGCGCACTCCACTGCCAGCCGGTAGACGGGATTGGGCAAAAGCTCCTGCTGATGGGATACCGCATATTTCTGTATTTTGCCCATGGCAGAAACCATATGCCCGTCCTTTGCCCATTCCTGAACCAATCTGCGGGCCTTAGCCGGATCGGCCGCAGCAACCTCCAGAGCCTGCTCCAGCAGGGCGGTGTCCTGGGAGGGTACGCCCATATGGTAGATGGCGATGCCGTCCAGGGCGCCGTCGGCAAAACGGACCTTGCTTTCGGAGGAGGGCTCCTCCAGGGGCAGCGAGTACTCCGGCGGCAACACGCCCAGGGTATCCCTGGAGCGGCAGATATTTTCATAGATGCTCTCGACTGTAGTATTCATAAAAGTTCCTTTCGTTGTGGCGTTTTTCTTTGATTATACTATGCTTTTGGGCAAGCGCCAAGGAAAAGTTGCGCCTCCGCCATCAAGAAAGTCCTTAAGCCTTTCTTATGGACAGGGGCAGCTATGCCTGTAATTCTTGTGGTAAAATTGCCCATAGTGTGCTAAAATCAAAAGCAGAGATAAAAACACTGTATCTTTGCTTGAACGAATATCTGGGGTGCTGACATCATGTGATCTACTTAATGATCAATGAGATAAAAGAGGAATGTAAAATGGGATTAGAGGAGTGAAGAAGCATGAAGCGGGAGAAACAAAGGATACGGAAGAATACTGGGGCTGTCAGGATCGGGGGGCTGCTGCTGTCGGCGGCGCTGCTGCTTTCCGGCTGCGGGACATCCGGGGAAGTGGGCAGCGGTGAAGCGGAGAGCCCGGGAACAGCGGAAAGTGGCGGGGAGCTGACACAGGGGACGGAAAACGGGGAGACCGATGGGACAGAGGGGACTGCGGCAGAAGGGATTCCTCTGCATACGGACTATGTCACGGAGGAAATGTATGAGAGGGCAACCTCCTTTAAACAGGGAGATCTGACACGTTTGGCGGCAGTGATGCGCAAGGCTCAGTCCGGGGAAGATATTACAGTGGGGGTAATCGGCGGTTCCATTACCGAGGGCTACAGCGCCAGCAACAGGGAAAAGAACAGCTATGCCTACCATATGTATGAATGGTGGCAGGAGAGATTCCCTGACATCACCGTGAATTATGTCAATGCCGGTATCGGCGGTACAAGCTCTTATCTGGGAGTACACCGGGTGCAGGAGGATTTGCTGGATTATGATCCGGATTTTGTGATCGTGGAATTCTCGGTGAATGACGGCAATACCAATTTCTATAAGATGACCTACGATAACCTGCTCCGGCGGATCCTGCTGGATGAAAATAATCCGGCCCTGATGCTGCTTTTTACTACCCAGGAAAACGGTACAAATGCCCAGGTCAATGATGCGCTGCTGGGCTTTGGGTATGAGCTTCCCATGATCAGCTACGGCAATGCGGTGCTGCCCTCCATTGAGGCGGGAGAGTTCACCTGGAAGGATATATCTCCGGACAATATCCATCCTAATGACCGGGGACATGCCATTATCGGCGAATTACTTTACCGGTATCTGAATGACGTCTATGCCCGGCTGGCGGAGATCCCGGAGGACATTACGCCCTTTACCGCCGAGGTACAGACCAAGGAGCGGTATATGGACGGACGGATTCTGGACAGCCTGAACCTGGAGCCGGTATCCCTGGGCAGCTTTGCGGAAAAGCAGGTGAACTGGTATTTCCCCAATAACTGGCACACCGAGAAGGGGGAGGAACCCATTGTATTCGAAATAGAAGCGGCCAATATCGGATTGATCTATCAGCGCACTACGGATGGAAGCTATGGGCAGTTTGATATCTATATCGACGGTGAATGCGTGCGTACTCTTGACGGGAACTTTGAAGACGGATGGGGCAGCGCCACAGAGACGGTGGAGCTCTATACTTCGGAGGAAGCGGCCGTCCATACCGTAGAAATCAAGAAAAATGCGGATTCCACCGGGGATCTGTTTACTGTAATCGGCTGGCTGGTTTCCTGATTTCACAGTCTCTTCACAGTTATAACACATTTCTTTCATAGGGAGCGGCTATACTTGCCTCATCATCAGATGAATGATTCCCGGATGAGAAAGGAGAGCAGTTTATCAAATGGAAGAAATTAACGGCATTGGGATGCATGACTGTGATGGCAGTAACCCTGGTGACGGGCTGCGGAGCAGACGAAAGCGAAAATACAGTGGACAGTATTGCTGAGGAAAGTGTGGCTCAGACGCAGGAGAGTACGGAGGAGACGGAGAGCACTGCAGAAGGGACGGAGGAGAAAGTACAGCAGGAGACTATGCTGACGGTACAGGTAACGGAGGTGGACGGAAACACCGTAACCGCCCAGGTGGGGGAGTTGCGTACCCAGGAGGCGCCGGAGGGCGGAAGGCCTGACGGGAGATGCCAGACGGAGAGATGCCGGAGGGCGGAGCGCCTGGTGGAGAGGCCCCTGACGGAGAGAGGCCAGAAGGTGGCATGCCGGATGGAGGAGAGGCTCTTGACGGAGAGAGAGCAGAAGGGGGAATGCCAGAGGGAGGAACACCTGACGGGGAAGTTCCTGTGGGTGAAATGCCCGAAGGCGGGAGGCCGGGCGGCGGAAGCATTTTTACTGCATCGGAGGAGACAATTACCTTTAACCTGACGGAGGAGACCGCAGTTACCATAGAATATCTGCAGGGCAGCGGGGAAGGAACTCTTGAAGAGATTGTGACAGGAACAGTGCTGGAGATTACCCTGGATGAAAATGGCAATGCTGTCATGATTACTGTAAAAAATCTGAATGCAGGAAACGGATTCGGGTCAAGCGGCGAAGTGACAAACGGTACGGGAAGCCCTGCTGTTTACTGTACCGCAGATATTCAGGTTTCTGACGCCGTCCTTACAGCCAATGCCAGCGAAGGAGTGGTGGTGGAAGGTAAAAGAGGCTTATTTTTCTGCGGAAGAAGGAAGCGTGACAGTTACGATAGATGATACCTCTGTCTGGACACTGATGGGCGACAGCTATATTGCCGGCCTGGAGGGGGATCTCTCCCGGATTGTTACAAACGGCTACCACCTGTATATAGCCGGTGAGGAAGCCGCCTGAACCTGAGAAAGGCTCTAAATAGTAATTAACAGCACAGGCAGCCGCCGGGGTTATCCGGCCGGCTGCCTGTGTTGTTTTAAAGGGCAGAAAAAAGCTTAACCCGAAAATTACCTAAAATTTAGCTTATAATCATAATCAATTAGTTTTTGAAACCGAAAATTTTGTGTTTGTGCACGAGCACATGCACAAAATATGGATTTTAGCCAATGAATAGTAAATAAGAGATGATAAAAGCAGAAAAACAGCAATGGACAAAATATACAATTTATCCAATCAGAAATAGTCTAATATGACAAAATGCATAAAAGGTATTGCAGTTTTTTGGCAACTATAGTACAATTTGATTGCAGCTAAAAAAACTTAAAATAACTTAAACAGTTTTAGGAGTGGTGATGAGGCGGATGCACGTAAAGAAAATATGTTGTATTCTGCCTGTTTTGACTTTGATTCTGGCACTTTCAGGATGCGGTGAGACGGGCGGAACAGAGACGGAACAGACAGCAGCAGGGCAGGTGCAGGAAGAGATGACAGAAGAAACGGAACAGTCCCGGGAAGAGACACAGTCCCAGGAGCCGGCGGTGGAACTTAAGACCTATTCCTGGGATGAGGCGGTTGTATATGAGGCGGAGGAAGGGACTCTGCTGGGGGGGACTTCTGTGGGAACAGAGAACGGCATCAGCTATATAGAGGGATTTGCCAAGGCTGGAGAAGATGGTCTGGAGCTGACAATACATATTGAAGAGACCGGCTTTTATGATCTGGACTTTGTCAGCAGAAGCGTGGACGGCGGCTATAAAGAGAATTATGTGACTGTGGACGGTGAAAGTATGGGTACGGCCAAGGTAGAAGGCACGGAGTTTACAGATTCCCTGATCTACCGGGTCTATATGGAAGCGGGGGATCATACTGTGGGTATTACCGCCTACTGGGGATGGATCCGTCTGGACAGTGTGAAAGTGAAGCCATCAGATGAACTGGATCCCGCCCGGTTTGACATTGAGCCGGTGCTGGTGAATCCCAATGCCACCGAAAACACGAAACGCCTGATGGCCTATCTGTGTGATATATACGGAACGGATATCCTGTCGGGGCAGTTCTGTGACGGCGGAATGTACGGTGCAGAAAATGCTACGATCTGGAAGACCACAGGCGGTAAATATCCGGCGATCCTGGGATTGGATATGGGCAACTACACACCGGTTTCCGTAGCCAACGGCGCACAGGGATATGCAACGGATTATGCATTGGAATACTGGGAGGAGGGCGGCATTGTGACCTTCTGCTGGCATTGGACTACTCCTGAGAAATATATTACCGGCAACTGGTATTCCACTTTCTATAAGGAACATACCAATATTGATCTGGCCAAGATCATGAACGGGCAGGATCAAGAGGGATATGATCTGCTGCTCAGGGATATCGATGCTATCGCCGAGCAGCTGCTGATTCTCCAGGAGGCGGATGTGCCCGTCCTGTGGAGACCGCTGCATGAGGCCAGCGGCGGCTGGTTCTGGTGGGGCAATGCCGGGGCCGATGCCTATAAGGAGCTGTATATTCTGATGTATGACAGACTCGTGAATGATCATGGGCTGAATAATCTGATCTGGGTCTGGAACGGTCAGGATAAGGACTGGTATCCCGGAGACGAATATGTGGATATCATCGGGGAGGATATTTATCCCGGCGAGCATGTGTATACGCCGCAGACCTCCAAATATGTAGAGGTGTTGGGCTATACGGATGCCAGGAAGATGATCATCCTGTCAGAGAACGGCTGCCTGTTTGATCCGGATCTGGCCATTCGGGACGGTTCCATGTGGGGATCTTTTTGCACTTGGGGCGGTGAGTTTGTCACCAAGAATAAAAAGCTGTATACCTATAGTGACCAGTACACCGAAGAGGATATGCTGAACAAGGTATATGAGCATGAACATGTGATCACCAGGGATGAACTTCCCGACTTAAAAAACTATCCAATGACCGGTGAATAAGGAGATGATCCATTGAATCAATTATTTTCAACAGAAGGCATTACTTACCGATTCTTGAATAAAACGGGCAATATTATTCTGGCGACGATATTATGGATCATTGGCTGTATTCCGGTGGTAACTATTGGTACTTCCACGGCGGCGTTTTACTACACCATGGTGAAGTCGGTGCGCAAGGATGTGGGATATGTGCATTCGGAGTTCTGGCGGGGCTATAAGTTGAATCTGAAAAAGGGCGTGGCAGCCACGGCTGTGATTCTGGTACTGGGAATATTGCTGGGAGTGGAGATGCGGCTGGTACTGGAGAACGGTGTGGAGGTCAGCAGAATCTGGTATTCTCTGAGTGGTCTGCTGATGCTGCTGATGGTTCTGGTCATTCTGTATCTGTTTCCTGTGATGTCAAGGTTTGATATGAAGCTTAGCAGGCTTTGTATGCTGGCTTTTGTGATGTCCATCCGATTCTGGTATATCACGCTGGCGTTGGCAGCGGGACTGGCACTGGTGGTATGGGCGCAGCTTTATCTGCTGCCGATACCAATGATCCTGCTGACACCCGGGCTATGGTGCTTCGCCAGTTCCTTTCTGATAGAGAAAGCAATGAAAGCTTATATGCCAAAGCCGCAGCAGACGGCAGGGGACGATAATGAACAGGTTAAGAACTGGTATGACGATTGATTCCCAGTAAGAATCTGATTGCTGTCCAGCAGAGCAGCAGACTGCAGACGGGAATGGGGTTAGCAACAAAGAGATAGAAAGATGGAGAAGAAAATGATGAGCAGAAAGAACTGGAAAAGAAAAATGGCATTTCTTCTGGCAGTAATTCTGATGGCGGGTGTGTCTCCGCAGACTGCACTGCAGGCGGAGGCTGTTACCGACATCACACAGGAGGAATATGAAGATATTGTGGGTACATATTCTATAGATCCTGATGTGGTGGGCTATCAGGAATACGTGGAGGCCAATCCCCAGGTATATCCCGATCAGGAATATCGCATTGCAGCCGTAGATTATGTCAGATATGAGGAGGGCGGTGAAAGTGCTGTCCCCGAGATCTATGATAATTACGAGAATATTCCCGGCGGTGGCAGTGCTCTTCTGACAGGTGAAGAAGCCCTGGTAGAGTTTGAGGTGGAGATCGGCGAGAGCGGCTTCTATGACATATCTCTGGTGTATTATCCCATCGAAGGCAAGAGCTCTGAGATTCAGAGAGCCTTTTTTGTAGATGGAGAACTGCCTTACAGTGAACTGGCTCTGGTGGAATTGAAGAGAATCTGGGTGACCAATATTACGGAGATGGCGGAGGATGAGAACGGCATCCTGACCAAGGTATGGGAGGTAGACAGCCAGGGTAATGATGTAAGGCCCCGGGCTGTGGAAGCGCCGGAATGGGTGGAGAGCTATCTGTATGACAGTAATGGGTATGTAACGGATCCCCTGTCCCTATACCTGGAAGAGGGGACTCATACTATCGCCATGCTTTCCCAGAAAGAACCCATGCTGTTGTCAGAGATTATCCTAAGCAACAGTGAAAAGGTAGTGGACTATGCTTCTGCCAAGGCAGCATGGGACGACGCCGGTTATCAGGACTCTGTAGGCGTGAGCGTCCGGATCGAGGGGGAAAACGCAGATAAATCCTCATCCCAGATGCTCTACCCCAGACAGGATCAGTCTTCTCCCGCAGTATATCCCTCCAGCCCCAAGGTGCTGCTGAACAACACGATTGGGGGTACTTCCTGGCAGGAAGCCGGACAGTGGATTGAGTGGAATTTTGAAGTGCCGGAAAGCGGCTATTATAACATTTCAGCTTATTGTAAACAGAATTTCGTGCGAGGCATTGACGTATGCCGCCGGATCACCATCGACGGTGTGGTGCCCTTTGCCGAAATGAGCGAGTATGGTTTTGGCTATGAACAAAGCTGGAGGGAGGATATCCTGTCCGATGAAGAAGGTAATCCGTACAGCTTCTATCTGGAAGCTGGTACTCATACTCTTCGTATGGAGGTAGTGTTGGGTGACATGGCGGATATCATCAGTACGGTACAGGATACTGTGCAGAAACTGAACTCCATCTATCGCCAGGTGATTTATATTACCGGCGTGGCGCCTGACCAGTACAGAGATTATCAGCTGGAAGCTTCCTTGCCGGGACTGGAGGCGGAACTGGTAGAGGCCAGAGCGGGCATCAGCGAGGCGATTGAAGCCCTGAGAGTGACTGCCGGAAGAAACAGCGATAAGCTGACCACTCTTCTTACCATGCAGGATCAGCTGGATGAATTGATCGAGGATCAGGAGCGTTTCGTAGAAGTTCTTTCTTCTTATAAAGTAAATGTCAGAGCCTGCGGAAACTGGATTACCCAGGTGCTGAGCCAGCCGTTACAGATTGACCGTATCATGGTGTATTCTCCGGAGAACCACCAGGAGATCCCCTCCTCCGGTTTCTTTTCCAAAGTCGGTTATGAGATCCAGAGACTATTTTATTCTTTCATCGTAGACTACAACCAGATTGGCAATGCCATTGGTGATGGGGAAGATGGCGTGGTGCTGACCTTGTGGGTTGGTACTGGCCGCGACCAGGCGAATGTCATAAAGGCTTTGATTGATGAGAACTTTACCAGCAAGACGGGAATTAATGTGAATGTACAGCTGGTGGATATGAACACCCTGCTGCGGGCAACGCTGGCAGACGAGGGGCCGGATGTGGCCATCCAAGTGGCAAATACCAACGGTATTGCCGGGGCAGTGTTGAATACCGGCAATGACACGCCTGTCAATTACGGCATTCGTAATGCCGTTTTGGATCTGACACAGTTTTCCGATTATGAGGAGGTGGCACAGCGGTTCAGTGAAAGCGCAATAGTGCCTTTCAGCTTCAATGGCGCCACCTATGCATTGCCGGATACCCAGACCTTCCCTATGATGTTCTACCGTAAGGATATTCTGGCGGAGATCGGGCTGGAAGTACCCACCACCTGGGATGAGGTAAAGGTGGCAATGACCGTGCTTGCCAAGAACCAGATGGAATTCGGTATGCTTCCCAATGAACAGACCTTTGCCATGCTGCTGTTCCAGAACGGCGGAGAGTATTACACGGAAAACGGGGATCGTTCCCTGTTGGATTCCGATATTGCAGTAGCAACCTTTAAGCAGTATTGTGAATATTACACGGATTATAAGCTGGATAAGGCAACCAGCGTGGAAGAGCGTTTCCGTACCGGCGAGTGCCCGATTATTATTTCAGACTATACCACCTATAACAATCTGCAGGTATCTGCACCGGATATTGCGGGTCTTTGGGACTTCACCGTAGTGCCCGGCGTGCTGCAGGAGGACGGCAGTATTCTGCACTCTACAGGAAGTACCGGCTTGGCGGATATCATCATGGCCAATACGGAGCATCCCCAGGAGTGCTGGGAGTTCCTGAAGTGGTGGACGGATGCGGAGACCCAGACCCTGTACGGCCGGGAGATGGAGAGCCTGATGGGCGCCAGCGCCCGTGTTGCGACAGCCAATCTGGAGGCATTGGCCAATCTATCCTGGCCGATTAAGGACTATCGGGAGCTGATCAAGCAGTTTGAGCAGGTGGAGGGAATTCCTCAGGTGCCCGGCGGATATTATACCTGGCGTAATGTGAACAATGCATTCTACAGCGTGACTACGGATTCCAGCAGCACCGGGCGTACCCAGGTGGCAACGCCCAGAGAGGAGCTGATGGATAAGATTATTTATGTGAATGCGGAGATTACCTATAAACGAGAAGAATTTGGCCTGCCTGTGGCCGAGGAAGAATAGGAGGGGAATGCACATGGCTAACGAAGCAGTAAGCTCCGGCGTTTCGCAGGAAGCGCTGGATATCGCAAAAAAGCAAAGCACTTTGCGCTACCAGATCGTAAGGAATAAGGCCTCCTATTTTATGATAGCACCTTATTTTATATTGTTTTTCTTCTTTACCGTGCTGCCGGTGCTGATGTCCATTGCACTGAGCTTTACCTACTTTAATATGCTGGAGATGCCTACCTTTGTAGGGTGGAGAAACTATATCAAGCTCTTCCTGGAGGACGATATCTTTCTGATCTCCCTGAAGAACACGCTGATATTTGCAGTAGTTACCGGACCGGTCAGCTATCTGCTGTGTCTGCTGTTCGCATGGATTATCAACGAGTTCAAGGGAAAGCTGAGAGCTTTCCTGACCCTGATTTTCTATGCGCCCTCCATCTGCGGTAACGCTTATCTGGTATGGAACCTGATCCTGACTGGCGACCGTTACGGGTACTTAAACGGTATCCTGCTGAAGCTGGATATTATCAATGAGCCGATACTGTGGATGCAGACGGAGAAATACATTCTGCCGGTGCTGATTGTTGTGCAGCTGTGGTTATCCCTGGGTACTGGTTTCCTGTCTTTTATTGCAGGTCTGCAGACCGTGGATAAGAGCATGTATGAAGCGGCGGCGCTGGACGGCGTGAAAAACCGCTGGCAGGAGCTGTGGTATGTTACCCTGCCGGCCATGAAGCCCCAGCTGATGTTCGGTGCGGTGATGCAGATCACCCAGTCCTTTGCAGTGGCGGACATCTCCATCAATCTGGCCGGCAATCCTTCTGTCAATTATGCCGGTGCAACAGTTGTAACACATCTGCTGGATTACGGCTCCACCCGTTTTGATATGGGCTATGCGTCTGCGATTGCCACCATCCTGTTCCTGCTGATGGTAGGCACCAATAAGTTAGTACAGAAAATTTTAGGAAGGGTGGGAGAATAAGTGGCTGAGAAAGTTATGATAAAAAGAAGAAGACGTTTCTTTCGCAGGAAAGAAAAGCAGCTGAATCGTTCCATGGCCGTCAACACCCTTTTGTTCATTCTGATGTTCATCTGTGGTATTTTCATGGTGCTGCCCCTGGTAATGATTGTGAACAATGCCTTAAAGCCTCTGGATGAATTATATCAGTTCCCGCCTAAGATCTTTGTGAGGAACCCTACGCTGGAGAATTTTACCGATCTGTTTGTCCTGATGAACGATTCCTGGATCCCTTTTTCCAGATACATACTCAACACCATTATTATTACCGGACTGGGTATGGTGGGACATGTGGTGGTGGCGTCCCTGGCGGCCTATCCGCTGGCTAAGCATAATTTCCCGGCCAAGAATATTTTGTTCAGTATGGTAGTACTGTCCATGATGTTCTCCTGGACGGTTACCCAGATCCCACAGTACCTGATTATTTCCTGGATGGGGATCAACAATAATTATCTGGCGCTGATTCTGCCGGCATGGTCCTTTGGTATGGGCCTTTACCTGATGAAACAGTTCATGGAACAGCTGCCGGATTCCCTGATGGAGTCGGCAAGGCTGGACGGCGCAGGGGAATGGCATATTTTCTGGAAGATCGTGATGCCTAACGTGAAACCTGCATGGCTGACATTGGCTATTTTCCAGTTCCAGCAGATGTGGGGCAACACCGGCTCCATGTTCCTGCGGGATGAGCAGCTCAAGCCCCTGCAGTTTGCCCTGCAGCAGATTACAGCGGGCGGCGTGGCGAGAGCAGGTGCGGCAGCGGCCGTAACCTTTATTATTGCGGCAGTGCCGATCACCTTCTTCCTGATCTGTCAGAGCAATGTCCTGGAAACCATGACCACATCCGGTATGAAGGAGTAAGAGGAGGGAGCATATGAAAAAGAGAATTTGGATCAAAAGAATTTTTTCCTCCCTGCTGGCCGGTGTAGCGCTGGTTACTTCCCTGGGAATGACGGCACAGGCGGAGGAGTTGCCCTATGATACCTATAATTATGACTATCGTGAAAATGTGGTAATGACTCCGGCGGCTTATGTGCCCACGGGAAGCGTCACCGGACAGGATCTGGGGATTGACAGTTTTTTGGAGCCTCAGGATCTGTGTGTGGCGCCGAATGGCGAGATCTATGTGGCGGATACCAAGAACAACCGTATCGTCGTACTGAATCACAGTATGACCGAGGTGGTAAGGATTATCGACAGCTTTATCAGGGACGGCGAGACGGACGGCTTCAGGACGCCTCAGGGTGTCTGCGTATCCGAGAATGAACAGCTCTATGTGGCGGATACGGATAACAAGCGTATTGTTGTGCTTACCCCGGAGGGAGAATTTATCAAGATCATTGACAATCCGCAGTCCGAGATTCTGGAGGAGGGCTTTGACTTCAGCCCTTTAAAGGTGACTGTGGATTATGCGGATCGTGTTTATGTTATTGCCAAGAACGCTTTCGAAGGCATCCTGGTGTTTGAGAGCAATGGACAGTTTACCGGATACTTCGGAACCATCCAGGTTAAGATTACCCTCTGGGAGAAGTTCTGGAGAAAGCTGGCCAGCAAGGAAGAGCGTTCCAGACAGCAGCTGTTTATTCCTACAGAGTTTACCGGAATTGATATTGACTCCGACGGCTTTGTCTATGCCTCCAATATTGATTCGGACGGCATACAGGGTGTCAGAAGACTGAATCCCAAGGGCGAGGATGTGATCCAGAAGGGAGAAAATGAGAATCTGGGCGGTGATATATGGGGCAGTACATACGGCACCTATTCAGGTCCAAGTGAATTTATTGACGTGGTATATCGGGATAAGGGCATCTATTCCCTGCTGGACCGGAAGAGAGGACGTATCTTCACCTATGACAGAGAAGGCAATCTGCTCTATGTGTTCGGCGGATTGGGGAGCCAGAGGGGGACTTTCAATACTCCCGTAGCCATTGAGGTGGTGGATGATCAGATCATTGTACTGGATGCTTATCAGGGCGCAATCCT